>JAYSTG010000474.1:0-8809 GCA_043719965.1 Saprospiraceae bacterium
TCCATTTTGCGGCATAGTTCTTCGAGTCTTTGTCGCTCGGGACCATCACCGATAAGTAATAGCTTACTGGGTATTACTTTATTGACTTCATAAAAAATGCGAATCACATCATCTACGCGTTTGACTTTTCTAAAATTGGAAGTATGTATAAGAATTTTTTCCCCATTCGGGGCCAATGCTTTTCTAAAATGTTCTTTTTCAATCTTTCTGAATCGAGTAAAGTCTATAAAATTATAAATGACCTTTATATCTTTTTGAATTTTGAATTTTGACATCGTATCCCGCTTCAGGTCTCGTGAGACAGCAGTGACTCCATCGGACTGATTGATGCTAAACTCTACGACAGGTGCAAACGATGGATCAGCGCCCACTAAGGTAATATCTGTACCATGCAATGTTGTCACCACGGGAATACGAATACCTTGAGTCTCCAAAATCTTTTTCACGATAAAAGCTATAGTCGCATGGGGTATGGCGTAATGCACATGCAGTAGATCTATTCCTTCAAATTTTATGACATCGACCAGTTTACTGGCCAAGGTAGTATCATAAGGAGTATACTCGAACAAGGGGTAGTCCAGAGCATTGACTTCATGATAATAAATATTAGTATGGAAATGGCTCAAACGAGCAGGCCGCTTATAGGTAATAAAATGAATTTCATGACCTCGCTTAGCCAATCCTAAACCCAATTCTGTAGCAACGACACCCGACCCTCCAAATGTGGGGTAGCAAACTATACCAATGCGCATTTCTGTATTGAATTAAGCTTTTTTTAAACAGGAATACAAATATCATCACTATCTACTTATCAAGTTGCCTCCATTTTTATCTGTAAAAAAATAATATTGCGTAAATTACTCATTTTGTTAACTTTATGAAAAAATTGACTCCTTTTAATAAAATAAATTTTTGAGAAAGCAAAAAGTGTAAAACTTGGACTCATTTTTGAAGTACAGCTTGTTTTAAATAAATATTGGAGGAAGAAGGCATTATTTGCCGACTTCCAACCGTATATATATAAATATGAAATTACCAACTCCCGAGTACCACGCAGCCGAAAAAGCCGTGATAAAAAAATTGGAGAAAGAGCTACCCTCGGGTCTGAGCTATCATAGTATACATCATACTATGGATGTAATGGATGCTGGCATTAAAATTGCTTCTACAGAAAAAATTTCACCACGGGAGATTAACTTACTTCGAATAGCCATCTTATTACATGATGCAGGATTCACTCGTACTTATAAAGGGCATGAAGAGGAAGGCTGTAAAATTGCGAAAAAGCTATTACCCAAATACCACATTTCAGCTGAAGAAATTCAGATTATCAACGGGTTGATCCGTGCGACTAAAATTCCCCAGACTCCGAATACTTTATTAGAGCGCATCATCTGCGATGCAGACCTGGATTACCTTGGGCGCAAAGATGTATTTGAGATTGCTGATACCCTTTATGCAGAAATAAAAAAGCAATTCGGGCCATTAAAGGCACAAGAATGGAATGATCTGCAAATCAGTTTTCTGGAAGCTCATAATTATTTCACTACGTATTCTAAAAAGTACAGGGCGCCTGCAAAAACTAAATATCTCAAAACATTGAAAAAGATTAGAACCACCGAATGACCCGGTAAGCCTTCACGAATACTTTTTTCAAATTGAAATATATTTTATCGGAGTTCTAAGCCTGTTTAATAGTGCGTAACTTGCAGTTTCAAAATATTCGGTACCATCTTTTCAATTTATAACCTATGCCCGTAGATCAGGTATTCAAGGATGAAATCAATCAAGCGAGTGATTTCAAATTCGGTATCCAAGTCGCCAATGTGTTTGATGATATGGTCAACCGGTCAGTTCCATTTTATGGTGAAATACAACGCATGCTTGCTGAGCTTGCAGCAGATTGTGCAGTAGAAGGCACTAAGGTTTATGATTTAGGTTGCTCGACCGGTACCACGATGATAGGGATGAATACCACCGTCAATCCTAATATCAAGTTCGTAGGTATAGATGACTCCGATGACATGCTCCGTAAGTGTGACGAAAAATTGAAATCGATTGGCTTTACTCGTCCATATAAATTGGTCAATGAGGATCTCAATTCCGCAGTAACCATTCAAAATGCATCGGTCGTAGTGCTTTGTTTGACCCTTCAATTTGTCCGACCTATCAACAGAGCACACTTATTGAAAACTATTTTTGAAGGTATCAATCCTGGAGGCACACTCATCTTAGTGGAAAAAATACTAGCTGAGGAAAGTGGATTCAATCGGGATTTTATCAAATATTACTATAACTACAAACGCAGGAATAATTACACCGAATTAGAAATATCGCAAAAAAGAGAGGCTCTCGAAAATGTATTGATCCCTTATAAGCTTAGTGAAAACATTTCCTTATTGCGTGATGTCGGATTTAATCATTGTGAAGTGTTTTTTAAATGGTATAATTTTGCAGCCTTAGTAGCCATCAAAAAATAAGCATGGTAGCCATAGGAAATTTTTTCTTTAAGTATCGCAATCTTTTATTCATTTCTTTGTATGCTGCATTATTTATACCCTCGCCTCCCCTTTTTGGGGCAAATAAATTTGGATCAGCCTACTTATGGTGGCCTATTTGGATTGGATTGATTATCACGTTTAAAGGGCAGTTCATTCGAGCGCTGACCATAGGGCTAGCCTACATCGTCAGAGGAGGCAAGGATGGCAAAGTTTATGCCGAAGGATTAGTTACGGAGGGCATATTTGCTCATTGTCGCAATCCTTTGTATGTAGGCAATATTTTGATGCTTGCAGGAGTAGGCGTATTAGCAAATTCAAGATGGTTTACTTTCATCATTTTACCATTATTTCTTTTTATCTATCAAGCAATTGTATTAGCTGAAGAACATTTTCTTAGGAATAAATTTGGAGCAGGATATGATGCCTATGTACTGCATGTACCAAGATGGACCTTTAAGTTTAGTGGATTAATACGCACGATTCGAAGCCAGTCCTACCATTGGAAGCGGTATATACTGAAGGAACATACGACTTTCTTCATCTGGTTGACGGGTATTATTTTAATCCTATTATTTAAATACCCTCAGCTCACACATCATGATGCTCAAGATCGAAATGACCAATTATATTGGATACTACCCCTACAAGCTATAGCTTATATAAGCATTCGATTTTTAAAGAAATCGAATAGATTAAAAGAATAAGTAAAAGAAGGTCATTATATTTTCTCCAGACTCTTCTTTACGAAGTCAGTAAGATCTGCTCCTGTAAGCATATTTTGATTCAACAAGGCTAAGCGATAAAGATGTGTAGATATTTCAATTTGGCGATCCGGATCGGCTTTCAAAAGTTTATCGACTATGGTAGGATGATTACCATTAATGATGACCTGATATGAATCTGGAAACATATCTCCTCCCATACCCTGCATCATCTGCATCTCTTTCATCCGACGCATAAACTCCGGCCTGATGATATGTACAGGAGCTTCTGATGGGGACAAAGCTTGGATCTCTATTTTATTCATAGTGCCTTTGACAAAAGGCTCAAAAATACTTTTGATATTGTCTTGTTCAGCTTGAGTTAATAAGTGTTCAATTTTTTCATCTTTTTCGATGAGTTTATCCGTGGTCTCTGAGTCAATCCGGGTGAAGTGTGTCTTCTCCACTTTAGACTCCAGATGCTGCATAAAATGATTATCAATGGGTTGGTCCATGACCAAAACATCATAGCCCCGGTCTTGTGCAGCGGTGATCTGCATATGATGAAGTGCAGGTGCATGCGTATATAAGTAGACGACTTGGCCTTTCTTGTCAGTTTGCAATGGCGCTATTTTTTCTCGATATACATCTGGTGTGTAGTAGACACCATCGTTGGCCTTCATCAAAGCTATAGACATGGCTTTTTCATTAAATTTTTCATCTGTAAGCATGCCGTACTTTACGAATGGGCCAATATCCTGCCATTTAGATTCGTATCCCGCACGATCGTTCTTGAATAATTCTTCCAATTTCTCTGCAACTTTTTTGGAAATATAATTGGTAATTTTCTTGACTTGACGATCACTCTGAAGATAAGATCTGGATACATTGAGTGGAATATCAGGTGAATCAATCACACCATGTAACATCATGAGAAAATCAGGCACAATATCCTTTACTTCATCCGTGACATAAACCTGATTGCTATACAGCTGAATTTTGTTTTTTTGCCACTCCATCCCTGTGGTCATCTTGGGGAAATAAAGCACCCCAGTCAGATTGAATGGATAGTCAATATTGAGATGAATCCAAAATAAAGGAGGTGGAGAGAATAAATATAAATCATTATAAAATTTCTTATAATCCTCCTCGGTAAGTTCAGTTGGTGATTTTTTCCAGATTGGTTGTGTGATATTAATAATATTATCTACCTCCGTCTTGATCTCTTTGCGGTTTTCGCCTTCACCCTCCCAATCATAGTCAGTCCGTGTACCAAATCGAATCGGGAATGGTAAGAATCTACAATATTTTTTAAGCAATTGTTCAATCTTCGATTTTTCAAGATATTCTTTTCCTTCATCGCTAATGTGGAGGATGATATCAGTACCTCTATTTTTTTTCTTAGCATCCTTCAGCGTGTATTCCGGGCTGCCATCGCAGGTCCATAGGATTGCTTTTTCCTCTTCGAGGTGGGATTTACTCAGTACATCTACTTTATCTGCAACCATGAATGCAGAATAAAATCCAAGGCCAAAATGTCCGATTAGATTGGCCTCTCCTTTGTACTTATCTATAAATTCCTGAGCTGAAGAAAGGGCTACCTGATTGAGATATTTTCTTGCTTCGTCCGCACTCATTCCTATACCCTGATCGCGAATAGTAAGTGTTTTCTTTTTTTCGTCGATGAGTATATCGATGGTCAAGTCTCCAAGGTCTCCCTTGGCAACTCCTTTGGATGATAAGGTTTGAAGCTTTGATGTAGCATCGATGGCATTGGAGACTAATTCCCTTAAAAAGATTTCCTGATCTGAATAGAGGAATTTTTTGATGATAGGAAAGATGTTTTCCGTTTGAACTGCTATTTGGCCTTTTTCACTCATATAGTATGATATTTAAATAAGATTATAATTGCCTTCTGTCAAAGTTTATGCCATCAGAGGAGAACCTGACAAAATGGCTAGAGTTGGCCTCAAAAAGAGTTAGCTTTTTTACATTATCGGTAAAATCCGATATCAAATAGGGATTGCCTTAAAATGAGTCTTTCAAGGTCATCAAATCTTAGAATTTCAGCCGTGCTATTTCCAATCTATGTCAAACCAATAATTTCTCCATGAATAAATTGAAAATGAATGCCCCATTCATCTTTCCTTGGATTATAAAAACGAACTACAGTTTCACTTGAGCATTCTATTTGGGAGGCTATATCGGTCCCTTTGTGTTAATTGCAATGAGGACAAGCGTATGCCAAATTTTCAATAATGCTTTTCCCGCCATGTTTTTGGCTTATAATATGATCAATGTGAAAAGTAGTAGCCAAAAAAACCTCAGGAATTAGACAATATTCACACTTAAAATTAGCTCTGGAGGCTAATTCTTGTCTAAGTTTCCTAGAAATTATTTAATATTTCGGAGTTGCTTGTATGATCTGGCTTTGGCCAAGCCAATAAGCAAATCATAAGTTAAATGTTTTTCAAGTTCATCCTGTTCTAAAAAATTCAGCGCAAGACTCTTTTTCTTTTCAATTAATTCTTCAATTCTAGATTGAATAGTATCTGAAAATTTAAACTCTAAAACTTGCTCCGGCATTATATCCGCCATTAAAGTAGCAATTTGATCTTGAGCAGAAATAGAGGCCATCATATATACCAAATTTTTTATTAAAGTTACAGGAAATACAAATCAGCTTTAAAAAATTAATTCATTGCAGTTTCTATTTTTTTCCTGGTTTAAATCAACTCTTAGGAACAGGTTTTTGGGATATAAAATTCTGTCTGGACCACCAAGCTTGTTCCAGATTGTATAGATGGTGACTGCGAGGGCCACCCCAACCATGTCGAACATTGGGATAGATCATCATTTCAAATGGTTTACCCGTAGTCTGTAATTTTTCAATGAGTTGAAAGGTATTTTGCATATGGACATTATCATCTGCACTACCATGCACTATAAATAATTTGCCTTTGAGTTGATCAGTATAGGTCAGTATGGAGCCTGCTTTGTATCCTTCAGGGTTTTCTTGAGGTGTATCCATATATCGTTCTGTATAGACATTGTCATACAATTTCCAATCCACCACTGGAGCGAATGACATACCATGTGTAAATGAATTGGGTGCTTTGGTCAATGCCAGGGCTGTCATATATCCTCCATAACTACCTCCTTCTATCGCTATGTGGGTAGTGTCCACGAAAGGTTGCGTCTTTAACCACTCTGCTACTTTACTATAGTCATGTACTTCCCACTTACCCAAGTTACGATGCATATAGTCCAGGCCTTTTTTGCCAAACTTGCCGGAGGCTCGGTGATCTGTTGATAGTTGAATCACACCTTGCGATATCAACCTATTGTTGGTTTGGTCCTGGTATTCATTATCTAGAGTACCTGCGTCCGGTCCTCCATAAATACTCATTATCACCGGATATTTTTTTCCTGATGCTTTACCCGTCTCAAAATCCGCCGGTAGTGTCCATACGACCGGTAGATCAAAGCCATCACCTGACGGTACTTTGAAGAAGTCGGTATGAAGCCCAGCTGTTTTATTAGCATCATTTGATATACCCAGGTCTTTTATTTTTTTACCATCACTCGAACCTATATACATGGACTTAGGTGTTTGAAGATTGCTCCAAGTGTCAATAAAATAAGTGCCCTTGGGTGATAAATTTATTTTGTGTACTCCATCACCATGACTTAGTTGCTTTACCATAGTGCCATCCAATCGCATGCTATACAGATGATTGTTGAGACTATTCTCACCTGTGCCACTAAACAGAATCTGGTTTTTAGATTCGTCTACGAGCAAGATGTCATTCACTCTCCATTTGAATGTAGTCCATTGTATCAATTGTTTTTTCTGTTGATCAAATTTGTAGATATTCCACCATCCATCTAAAGGGTGAATCAATAAAAAGCTATTGTCTTTTAAGAACCATAGCTTCTCGTGAAACTCTACCCAGGTTGGATATTTCTCCGCGAATAAAAAATTCTTCATTTTGGAATCTACCTGGTAGGCATAAAATCGCAAATCATTCTGATCTCGATTTAATTCCTGAAATATTAATTGTTTACTATCCGGAGTCCAGAATGGCCAAGCCGTGTACTGATCTGCCTTTTCGTCTTCTTCGATCTTGGTGATCATTCCACTGGATACATGGACCACTTGCATATCTACCAGAGGATTAGGATCACCGGACTTAGGGTAATGCTCCATCTCCAAAGTGCCATGGACACCTTCTGAGCGATACACCGGAAATTTTGGAACTGGGGTATCATCGGTATGTAAGAATGCAATCTGTCGGCTATCAGGGCTCCACCAATAGGCCTTGTATTTTGAACTTCTGCCTAAAATCTCTTCGTAATATACCCAAGAGGCATATCCATTATAGACATCCTCTCCTCCATTAAAAGTTAGTTGTCGATGTAGGTTGGAAGCGAGTTCGAGCACCCAAAGATTCCCCCCTTTTACATAAGCTATAGATTTACCATCCGGAGCGAAAGCGGGTACTTTTTCTTCGGGCATATCAGCGGTGAGTTGTCTGAGCGATCCGTCATAGAGATATAGATCGTTTTGCTTCTTAAGTAAATACTTCCCCTCAAGGTTTTGTCCCCAGGAGTATGATTTCAAACTATCTGGTAACGCCATATAGGCTAAATTTATCCCAGTAGTCGGCTCAGTATATAGCGTGGATTGGCCGGTAAGAGCATTTACTTTAAAAGTTTTAGCGACTAAATTTTCCAATTTAGATTCTAAATAGTGAGTATCATCCAACCATTTTAAAATATTGGGAAGGGATTGGCTATGGCTTTCATTCATGAAGCCTAAGCAAATGGTAAGTACAAGGATTGGTTTCATATTTTTTATTAAAGCTCCAGTTTTGGCACTACATCCATTTAAGAATGTACGTAAAGTTTGGATTTCAAAGTTCAAAAATGTAATTTTTTTTGGGAAAGTCACTTGATTTTTTTGATGAGTTTGATTACTTCCAGATAGATGTTAGTACTATCTTTAGTTCTATGACCCTGCATGGAGTTAAACTTTCCGATAGTCAATAGGAATTATAGATAACAACGTTTTTTTTGCCTTGTTTTGGATAACAGACTTTGCTAACATCATCTGTTTGATTTCTGAGAATGAATGGCACTTAACCTTTTTCTAGGAGATTGAATGGCATCAGGAAATGCCCATTAGGTTTGTTTTTTTCCTTAATCGAAAAATTGCTTCAGACAGTCATTTAAAAGTTAAAATTTGTCAATAAAGCAAAAATGTTTAAAATAAATTTGCTTTTCGCAAAAGTTAAATGTATATTTGACATAATAAAACAATAAGGAGATCAGTTTAAACCAAATACCCTTAGTTCTAAAATGCCTTCAGAAATAGTCTATTAAAGTAAAAGTACTTTATAAGCGGAAGCTATCACTTCGAGAAGAAAAGGATCCATTTTGTCCATGTGATGAAACGCATTATTTTTTAATTTTTAAATTCATTTTTTATGAAGCATTCAGAAAAAATCACACCAGAGTCTCACATTGAAAAAGTCATGGGCCGTCATGGTGGCAGCACGCTTGCCCTGAACGATGACCTGGGCCCCCGTATTGGTTTCAGGTTTC
>JAYSTG010000475.1:0-3207 GCA_043719965.1 Saprospiraceae bacterium
CCACTGAATCTCTCTTGATTTTTTCAACCAGCGATTAAGGTCGTTTGTTTTAATCTGTTCCATGGTCGTAAAGAAGATAGAAGCATCTTTAAATTTAGCACCTCTCACCTTTAAGTCTCCTTCCTCGAAGTTAGCGCCACTCCAAAACATCAGCCGCCAACCTGCCTTCTGTTTACTGTAACCAACAATAGGATTGTCATCCAGAAACCAAACTGGGTGGGCGTGCCAAATTTTGCTCACTGCGTCGGTCAGCTCGTGGTCAATGGTCTGAGCAAGCAAGTTGCAAATGGTCTTGTCGACGGAGTTCTGCTTGTCGTTATACGTTTTAATAGCTGTGTTCATTGTTTGTCTGATTGTGCGGTCTGTTAGCATAGCTTCCAACCTCTATGAAAGTGCCGGATTGACCATCAAATAAATTATTGACATATAACGAGCCTTTGATTCCATTTAGAAAATTATGCATTTTTAATGGAGTGCTTTTTGTAATATGTAGAATTTTTAGCTTTTGGCAAATATAGGATATGTGCTTTATAAAGAGCATAACAGGTAAAACGATACAAGATAGCAGCAGAAAAAGCTGGATTAAATTAAAGTCAAAACATAAACCTGGTGATCTATACATTTACCAATCTGGAACATGACCAATCAGCAAAAGGTACTGAGTAAGATAGGGAGAGGATATGGAGGCAGTAAAAAATATTCTTAATTTTTGAATACAACCAATATTTTTCAAAATAAAAATTAATAAATATGAAAAGACTTTTCTCTTCACTTGGCATATGCACTATGCTTGCTTTTTCTTGCAATCAGTCTAAAATCAACGCTGATGAATTAACCATTCGAAATATCCGCCAGCAATTCAATGATGCTATCGCAACTCATGACTCCACTCGTATAGATAGGTTTTGCACCGCTGACTACACAGCCATCAGCTCCCGCAATAGTGAAATACACGGTATAGATGGAGAGGCAGCAGCGCTTGCTATAGAGTACAGAACTAAAAAAGAGGTGATTTATATAAGGACTCCGCGCGAGATTAAGGTTTTTGACAGCTGGCATATGGCTTCAGAGTATGGGAGCTATACCGGTCAGTGGCATGATATGGATGGGCTTATCAAAGTAGCCGGTACCTATTATGCCAAATGGCATAATATTAATAGTGCATGGAGGATACGGGTAGAGGTATTTACACCGCTATCATGCACAGGTGGTAAGTGGTGCGAGGTGGCACCTTTATGAATCACATTTCACACTTCTGGGGTTAAGGTGTGCGGACCAATTCCTAAAATATTACTTTACTTGGGGTGCAAGCAATTTGGTAAAGCATAGAGTCATTTGCACAACTTAACTAAATGCAATTAGGGCTGCTGATATGGGAGATATACACTTGTTAAATTCATTTTGCAAGATCTTGAGGTGTCTGTTATTTGCTTCAGATTACAACGATAATTTCTTTTTTCATCTGAAGAATGGATGAATAATAGTTTAGTCTGGTCGCCAAGAGCCTCTTTTGTCTAGGGTAAAATATCTGGCACATCCTTTTTCTTACCATTATCAAACACAAAAAATGTCAGGGCTTAAAATAGTTATTATATCTTGTTACCAAACTATCGCCCCAAAGGGGCTGCCCCTCTGAGGCTGCCCAGCTGGGGTTGAAATGTAAAAATTCACTAATTTTAATTTTAAATATCAAATCAACCTTGTAATGTTTTGTAGACTTAAAAATCTTGCTAAAGTCTTTACTTTGACTTTCTTGTTCTTATTTGCTGAACGCACCTTGGGCCAGGATGGAACCATTTATCCACTCCAGGCCCCTGCAGAGCCTAATGCCCTCCTTCTTGGGACAGGTGGTGTCGATAACCAACCCGCTACGGAGTCCTGGTTTCGACAATGGGGAGATCCTATGGCTCGTAATATTACCATTGCGACCCTCACCCCATTTTTGCCTGCCCCTGGTAAGGCCAATGGTGCAGCCGTTATTGTGGCACCTGGAGGAGGCTTCAGATGGCTCTCCATGGCTAACGAAGGTTGGGAAGTGGCTGAAGCTCTTGCAAAGCAGGGCATAGCGGCTTTTGTGCTCAAATACCGACTAAACCCTACCACGGAGTCTCTCGATGACTTTAAGGCTTGGATGAATCGTCCTCGAACAGCTCCTGCTCCATCTACAGATTCTGCTAAACAGGCAGCGCCCCCACGACCGCAACAACCCGATCTTTCCAATCAGCTTGAAGATGCTGAAGCTGCATATGCCATGATAGTAAAACGAGCAAAGGAGTGGGGTGTCGATACAGGCAGAATAGGTATGATTGGCTTTTCAGCCGGTGCAGGCCTCACCATGCATTCGACGCTGCATTCTAAGACCATGAAACTGGCCTTTATTGGTCCGATCTATGGTGGTATGGGACCTGTAGAAGTACCGAAACATGCTCCACCCATGTTCAATGTTATAGCCAGTGATGATTTTCTGTTCAGGAGCCAATTTGGTGTCATTGATTCTTGGTTCAAAGCAGGCATACCTGTTGAGTTTCATCTGTATCAGAATGGCGGTCACGGCTTCGGCCTGGGTAATCCCAATAGAACCAGCAATCGTTGGTTTGATGCTTTTACACACTGGTTGGATGTCAATGGTTTTCTTAAAGCCAAAGTAGCAAAGTGATGAGTGATCTGAAGGGTTTACACCAGCCGAAAATTTCCTCCCGACATCACTTTACCATTCACCTGTAATTCTATTTTATGCTCCCCGGCATAATGTATCCGAGTCGAAAAATCAACAAACTTCTGTTTCTTAAAGATCTTTATAGTCGCTCCACTTAGAAGCTCAAATGTTTTGAGTTTAAATATTTTGGGAGAAGTGTTACCACTTTGCTTTACATAGTGGATGATATAATCAATAAGAATTTTTTGAGTGACTTTGGAAATAGATGTGATCGTACAGGAAAATTCAAGCGATTCGCCCAGTTTCAACTGGCGAGGTATGATATTAAAATTCTCAACTTTGACTTTAGGATTGGATTGAATATTAAATAGAGACAAGGCTTTTGTATTACCCTTTTTAATCAAGGTTCGGCTTGCATGTTTGATAATCCAATCGGTGTGGGGGTGCCCTTGCCCCCAACTTTGAATGAGCTGTAACATATAGTCGGGGTTTTCTTTGGAAATATCATTGAGGTGATTCGCTACTGATTTTCTGACATATAATTCCGGATC
>JAYSTG010000476.1:0-3204 GCA_043719965.1 Saprospiraceae bacterium
CGCTCCTAATGTCACGTAGGGTTTCGAACCGTTTAAAAACCCAGACCATAAAACATCGGGTATAATGATATTTAGTGGAGAAGGTTTAAAAAAAATAAAGATCAGCAAATAAAACCCAAATTTCTTAACAAGAGGTTAAACCTGCTTGATAACTAAGCGCAGCGCACAAAATGCCATAAAAAAACACGATTTTCGCAGCGCAAAATCCAATAGCATTATCTTACTATGAATAATTATATCGATCTGCAGAGCATTACAGCCCGTATTCAGGAAGAATCCGGATTTATAGATAGAATCAAAGAACAAATAAGTCATGCCATCATCGGCCAGGAGGTGATGGTCGAGCGATTATTGATAGGTCTACTTTGCAAAGGCCATATCTTGTTAGAAGGATTACCTGGTCTGGCCAAGACCCTGGGCATCAAGAGCCTGGCTAGTACGATCAATGCCTCCTTCCAACGGATACAATTTACACCCGATTTATTACCGGCAGATATCATCGGTACGTTGATCTATAATCAGGGATTGAATGATTTCCAAGTTCGTAAAGGACCCATCTTTGCCAATTTTGTACTAGCTGATGAGATCAATCGTGCTCCGGCTAAAGTCCAAAGTGCCTTGCTTGAAGCTATGCAGGAAAAACAAGTGACTATAGGCAAGGAGACTTATAGATTGGAAGAGCCCTTTCTGGTATTAGCTACCCAGAATCCTATTGAACAAGAGGGTACCTATCCTTTGCCTGAGGCTCAAGTAGATCGCTTTATGCTCAAAGTATTGATTGGATATCCTACGAAAGAAGAGGAGCGTCAAATCATTAGAATGAATCTAGGTGATGACAGCGCTCGTAAGATAAACGCAGTAACAAAGCCGGAAGAAATACTCAAAGCCCGTGAAGTACTTCACTCCATCTATATGGATGAAAAGATTGAACGTTACATCATCGACATCGTGTTTGCTACAAGGCAACCTAGCGAATATAAATTGGAGAGCATCAAACACTTTATTCAATACGGAGCATCTCCTCGAGCAAGTATCAATCTAGCCCTAGCTTCTAAAGCAGTGGCCTTTTTGAATAAAAGAGGGTTTGTAACGCCTGATGATGTCCGATACATAGCAAAAGATGTAATGCGTCATCGCATAGGCCTTACGTATGAAGCTGAAGCAGAAAACAAAAATACCGATCACATTATTTCCGAAATTCTTTCAAAAGTAGAAGTGCCGTAATGAGAATTTTGTTCTTGTATTATTTTCTTTTTCCTCAAGTCAGTCACCCTCAAGCGTCCACCACCGGACTGGCTGATCAGTTTTTTAGAAATAAAACTATCGCTTGGCAAAAGTCCTACAGTGGATTGTGGGATGATGTCATTCCAGTACAATTGGAATTAGTATCGGATGGTGAAATCTGCAAAGGCTATTTTTATTTTGGTGATCCTAAAAATAAATATGTAGTGTCCGGCTCTGTACAACAAAATGAGATCACCTTGGAAGAGCAAGATTTACTCGCCAATATCACCGGTAGAATGATCTTACAACTGGAGGATAAATCGATCAAGGGTACTTGGTACAATATCAATAGGTCATTTAATGCACGATTATCGATGACCGAAGGTATATCGTCACAACCCACTTCCTATTGGATACGATCGTATGGCCTGAAGTCAGCTCCTGAGGAATCCATGTTATTGCTGCATAAAGAGTTTACAGATCAGATCCATACTCGATTTTATTTCAAACTATTGAATAAAACTTTAAACGGAACTTCTGAAATCAAAGGGGAAGAAAACTATTATCAGGAATCTATCCTGGAAGACTATCTACATCATAGTGCCGGTAAGCTCAACACCTGGAAAGTCAATGAAAAACGGCTTGATATCCATTATACACTCGGAACCATAGAATACATTAAATCCCTGGATTTATTACTTCAGCTACCGATTACGCAAGAGACCTATGCAGACCATTGGATGGCCGTGGACATCAGTTACCCTAAACTGGATAAGCCGGAAATTACAGCTTGGTATCGATCACTCATTGATTCATTTTTAATAGTGATTCAAGACAAGAAAAATGCTTTAGCGCCCAAACGGGACTTAGAAGAATCACATCGACTATCTTATCGAATGAGCCTCTGGCCCCAGATCGAGTTCTTAAATGATAAGTATCTCTCCGGCATGATGCATATCAAAAACTCCTGGGATGAAACTATAAGTTCATTGCCCTTTTTCTTTGATTTAAAAAAAGGTCGAAAACTTTCCATGGATGACCTGGTCTTGGATTCCATAGGATTTGAGCGAATAAAAAATTCATGGATCCAAAAAGAACTTGAAAAATTGGCTTCCGTTTCAGAACTGGATTACAAGTCACTAAAAGCATCCGACTTTAATCTGATGATTATCAGGAAAGAAGGAATAATATATGCTACGCCCTTCGATATCATGTATGGACACCGCGAGATCTTGATCCCATACACCGAGGTCAAAAATGTACTTTCTCCAAGATATTTTCCTCTATAAGATGTATAGTCTATGGATACTACTGAGTTACTTAAAAAGGTTAGAAAGCTAGAGATCAAGACACGAAGTATCAGTAAACATTTATTTTCCGGCGAATATCATAGCACATTCAAAGGTCGCGGAATGTCTTTTAGCGAAGTGCGACCCTACCAATATGGCGATGATGTACGGAATATTGATTGGAATGTGACTGCTCGCACCAATGAGCCCTTCATAAAAATATTTGAAGAAGAACGAGAATTGACTTTGATGCTGATCGTTGATATCAGTCCATCCACATTTTTTGGTACTCATCTTCAACAGAAACGAGAATGGTCTACAGAAATTTGCGCCATCCTCGCTTTTTCAGCTATAAGTAATAATGATAAAGTAGGTCTTATCCTATTCTCCGATCAAATCGAACTTTTCATTCCCCCTAAAAAAGGCAAACAACATATACTGAGAATACTCCGGGAGCTCATTTATGCAACTCCGAAGGGCAATAAAACTAATTTGGGGGATACCCTACAGTTTTTTAATAATGTCATCAAGAAAAGAAGTATTGCATTTATACTTTCTGATTTCAGGGATGTGAATTATGAATTGCCCTTGAGAATCCTAGGTAATAAACATGACTTGATCGGTATTCAGTTGCATGATCGAGCTGAAGAGCAATTGCCCGATGTAGGTTTTACTCAATCCTATGATAAAG
>JAYSTG010000477.1:0-8796 GCA_043719965.1 Saprospiraceae bacterium
AGTATGGATAATGCCTACTGGCACACCGGCTTATTGGCGTCAACGGATTGGACAGCAAAATGGATCACAACTGCCAGTCCTATTCCTCAAAATATCCACTCCTATCCGAGCCCAATGTTTCGTAAAGAGTTCACTTTGAATAAAGAGGTGAAGGCTGCCACTTTATACATCACCTCTAAAGGGCTCTACGAAGCTCATTTGAATGGAAAGAAAATAGGAGACGATTACCTCACCCCTGGATGGACCAGTTATAAAACCAGAACTCAATACCAGGTATACGATTTAAGTTCTTCTGTAAAAAAAGGAGCCAATGCTATAGGTGTCACCCTGGGTAAAGGTTGGTATCTCGGTGAATTAGGCTGGGTGAATAATAATGGATTGTATGGAAAAGAGCTCGCATTGATTGCACAGCTCCTGATCACTTTAAAAGATGGATCCAAACTTGTCATCCAATCAGATGATAGCTGGAGATCCGCTACTGGCCCCATTCTAAATTCAGAGATTTATCATGGCGAAATCTATGATGCACGACTGCAACGGCCTGGTTGGTCGGCTCCAGGTTATCCCACCACAGATTGGGCAATGGTGAAAGTCCTTCAAGAGGGTACTGCCAATCTGATCGGCACCTATAATGAGCCTGTACGCAAAAGGGAAATCATCAAACCTATAAAACTCATCAAGACCCCTGAAGGGGATCAGGTCTTGGATTTTGGACAAAATATGGTAGGATGGGTTAAAGTAAAAGCTTCAGGAGCTTCAGGGACTTCGATTACCATCTCCCATGCAGAAGTTTTAGATAAGTTTGGCAATTTCTATATTGAAAATCTCAGACATGCAAAACAAGCAAATACCTTTATTTTATCAGGCAATGGCGAAGAGATTTTCGAGCCTCATTTTACGTTTCAAGGTTTTCGATATATCAAAGTTGAAGGTTACCCAGGTCCGTTATCACTGGATAGATTTGAAGGTATCGCCTTGTATTCCGATATGAAACAGATCGGAACCTTCGAATGTTCCAATCCGATGATCAATCAATTACAGCACAATATCCAATGGGGACAGCGAGGAAACTTTGTAGATGTACCGACCGACTGCCCTCAGCGCGACGAACGACTTGGATGGACCGGCGATGCTCAGGCTTTCTCGAGAACCGCAGCTTATAATTTTGGAGTTCAAAACTTTTTTGCCAAATGGTTGCAAGATCTTGCTGCTGATCAAAACAGTAATGGTCGGGTCCCTCATGTAATACCCAATGCCTTAGGCGTTACTGCAGGAGGCTCTACAGGATGGGCTGATGCCTCTACGATCATTCCCTGGGATATGTATCAGATCTATGGTGATACTTCCATGCTGACCAGACAGTATGCCAGTATGAAAAAATGGGTTCAATTTATGCAAGACAGCAGTGCCTTGGATCTTTGGAATAAAGGATTCCATTTCGGAGACTGGTTATTTTTTAGTATGGCTGATGATCGGGATGGAAAGTCAGCCGTTACGGATAAATATTTGATAGCCCAATGCTTTTTTGCTCATTCTGTGCAGATCATGATTAAGACTGCAACAGTTTTAGGCAAGAATGACGATATGGCTTTTTATCAATCTCTATTAAAAAAAGTAAAGGATGCTTTTATTAAAGAATATGTCACTGGATCAGGTCGATTGATCTCCAATACACAGACAGCCTATGTACTTGCCTTGAACTTTGATATGCTTCCCGAAGTTCTTCGAGCCGATGCTGCTCGAAGATTAGTGGATAATATAAAATCCTACAACTATCATATCACCACTGGATTCCTGGGTACGCCTTATATCTGTCATGTATTGTCCAGATATGGATATGCTGATGTGGCCTACAAACTATTATTACAAGACACTTATCCTTCATGGCTCTATCCAGTAAAAATGGGTGCAACGACCATCTGGGAGCGGTGGGATGGTATAAAGCCCGACAGTACATTTCAAACGGCAACGATGAATTCATTCAATCACTATGCCTATGGAGCTATTGGAGATTGGATGTATCGTGTGGTCTGTGGATTAGAGACTGACCTGCCCGGTTATAAAATAAGTGTAATAGCTCCAGTGTTAAACACCGCGATGTCCTATGCAAAATCGAGCACGATCACTCCATATGGATTGATTGCTTCAGGTTGGGAAGCGACCAATGACAATGTGAAAATCTCGATTGAAATTCCCTGCAACACCAGCTCTACAGTCATACTACCGACTTCGGAAGTAAGGAAAGTATTGATGAATACGAGGCCCCTATCATCGGGAAATGAAAATATTATATCTACTAATCCGGTAAAAATAAAAATAGGCTCTGGCAAATACGTTTTTGAAATACGTAAATAATGAAAATTAAGAGTGCTAATTTTACCCAAAAACTTATTGATTAGCTTGTTACTTTTAAACTTATTTTTGCCAAAAACATGAGCGAAGCTGAACCCTTATTGGTGGTAAAGATTGGAGGAAATGTCTTAGATCTTCATACAGATACCATAAATTTTTTAAAGAAATTTATAACCTTACCGGAGCGAAAGATCCTCATTCATGGCGGTGGAAAGCTTGCTACGGACCTATCCGATCGATTAGGTATAGAAACTCAAATGGTAGATGGTCGTCGCATTACAGATTTTGAAACGCTGAAAGTTGCAACTATGGTCTATGCAGGATGGGCAAATAAATCCTTAGTCGCCCTGCTTCAATCCTTGGGTCAAAACGCCTTAGGCTTAAGTGGAGCAGATCTCAACCTCATACAAGCTACCAAAAGGCAAACCCGTGAAATAGACTATGGATGGGTAGGTGATGTATCACGAGTATTCGTCAAGCGATGGGCTTTTCTATTGGAAAATGGAGTGTTACCCGTCCTTTGTGCGATCACGCATGACAATCATGGTCATTTACTCAATACCAATGCCGATACGATAGCTTCTGAAGTGGCAACTGCTTTAAGTGAAAAATATCCTGTAAAACTGATTTATTGTTTTGAGAAAAAAGGAGTCATGCTGGATCAAAATGATGAAAATTCAGTGCTGTCAAGTTTGAATTATGACCAGTTTGCAAATTTTAAATCCAATGGAACGATATCGAAAGGTATGATACCCAAACTGGAAAATGCATTCAAGGCTTCGGCCAAAGGCATCAAGGATGTTTATATTTGTGCTGCCCAGGATATCGATAGATACAAATCCTCGGGCACTCAAATATGTCAATCTCTGACACAAAACTAAATGAACTTACCGCCGAGGCCATCAGGTTATTGAAGGACCTTATAGCTATACCAGCATACAGTAAAGAGGAAGACCATCGTGCTGATTATCTCCAAGCCTATTGTAATCAACGTATGCAAGCCCACCAACGCATTGGTAATAATATTATTTTAGGGACGACGATTCCAGGTATACCGTCCATATTATTGAACAGTCATATCGATACCATCATACCTTCACCCACATGGACGACCGACCCGCATACTCCTATCATTACAGAGGATAAGATTATAGGCCTTGGCGCTAATGATGCAGGAGCGTCCGTTATCAGTTTGTTGATGGTTTATTTATACTTTAAACCACAAAAACTTCCTTTTAACCTTATCTATGCTGCATCCGCAGAAGAAGAAATCTCAGGACAAAATGGAATTTTAAAAGTGATAGAACATCTTGGGGATATAGAATTGGCTATAGTAGGTGAGCCTACAGGAATGGATATGGCTGTGGCTGAAAAAGGATTAATGGTAATCGATGCCGTAGCTCCAGGCATTTCTGGTCATGCTGCAAGGGAAGAAGGGAAAAATGCTATTTATGTAGCAATGGATGATATAGAATGTATCAGGAATTTTAAATTCGATAAAATATCCAATCACCTTGGAAGTACTAAAACAACCGTGACCGTCATTCAAGCAGGAATTCAACATAATGTCATCCCAGATACCTGCAAGTATGTCATCGATGTCCGAAGCAATGAGCTTTATACCAATCAAGAACTATATCACCTATTGCAAAGTAAAGTCAACTCAGTATTGACACCACGATCTTATCGATTGAATGCTTCACATATATCTATGGACCATCCCATTGTAAAAAAAGGACTATCCCTGGGATTATCGAGCTATGGTTCGCCTACCCTATCTGATCAAGCATTGATGCCTTATACATCTATCAAAATAGGTCCTGGCCAATCTTCTCGTTCGCACACCGCAGGGGAGTACATCGAAATTGAAGAAATAAGATCAGGAATAAAAACGTATATCGAATTATTATCTGGATTACAATTATAAAACAAATACACACATGAAACTTTGGGATAAAAACAATAGTACAGATGGATTGGTAGAAACGTTCACCGTGGGTATGGATCGTCAGTTGGATCTACTCCTAGCTCCCTATGATGCCCTGGCTTCTATAGCGCATGTCCAGATGTTAGCTGAAGTAGGTCTATTGACAAAAAATGAGTCACAAAGCATCTCTAAAGAATTGCAAAAGATTTACCACTTTGCGAAGGAGGGGAAATTCACGATCGAAGCTGGTTGCGAAGATGTTCATTCCCAGATCGAGTATCTGTTGACCCAATCATTGGGAGAAATGGGCAAAAAGGTACATAGTGGCAGATCACGGAATGATCAAGTCTTGGTGGCATTAAAATTATATTTCAGAGCGGAGATACTAGACCTGGTTACTCGAATAAAAACTTTGTTTGATCGTTTGATCCTGTTAGCAGACACTCATCAACAGGTATTGATGCCAGGTTATACCCATATGCAAGTAGCCATGGTCTCTTCATTTGGTTTATGGTTTTCAGCTTTTGCAGAAGCATTGGCTGATGATCTCAGAATCCTACATGCTGCTTACCAAATAACCAATCTTAATCCATTAGGTTCGGCGGCGGGATATGGATCTTCTTTCCCATTGGATAGGACCTTTACTACTCAAGCCTTGGGATTTAATGATCTACATTATAATGTGATCAATGCTCAGATGAGTCGAGGCAAGACTGAACTGAGCATCTCCTATGGCATGGCCGGGATCGCTACTACGATCAATAAACTCGCGATGGATATCTGCCTCTATCTTGGTCAGGATTTTAAATTTATATCCTTTCCCGATGAAGTGACTACCGGATCCAGTATCATGCCTCATAAAAAGAATCCCGATGTATGGGAACTGATCCGTAGCCATTGTAATCGTATTGTAGCCTTACCCGGCGAGATCAGTATGATGATACATAATCTACCTGCCGGCTACCATCGTGACTTTCAACTGTTGAAAGAAGTGATGTTTCCTAAAATTCAAGCCCTAAAATCGGTGTTGGATTTATCGGCATTCATGTTGGAAAAAATAAGTATCAATAAAGATCTGGTACAACAAGACAAATATCAATATCTATTTACGGTAGAGCAAGTCAATAAACTAGTATTGTCTGGAATACCTTTCCGCGATGCATATAAAAAAGTAGGTAAGGATGTAGAAGAAGGGATATATCGTCCTGACTATAATATCCATCATACCCACGAGGGGAGTATAGGCAATCTTTGTCTGCCAGACATCCAATCTAAAATGGAAAGTCTACTATATACTTTTGATTTTGAAGGGGTGGAAGAAAGGATGGCGAATTTGCTTCGATAAAATTATTCACTTTTTGTGAAGTTTTTAGTACCTTTGTAATTGATGTGAAAGTCCGACTAATTAAGAAGAAAATAATTGACGATTATGTTCTTCAAAATGCCAGTAGTAGAAGAGCATTTAATCTGTGGTTGAATTCAATTAAGCATGCTGATTGGTCGGAACCTGGACATATTAAAAAAACTTTTCAATCTGTTGATTTTTTAGGCAACGGGAGTGATAGGCTCGTTTTTAATATTGCAGGAAATCACTTTCGAATGATTTGTAAATATTATTTCGGAACATTTAAAGTGAGCATATTTATAAAATGGATTGGCACACACGATGAATACACATCGCTTTGTAAAAACAATAAACAGTATAGCATTAATTTATATTAAAATATTAAAGAATGGATAACCTCCGTTACACCGTTATAAAAAATGACTCTCAATATTACAAGTATTGCAATAGGCTTGAAATACTTATAGACGGCGGCAGGAAATCGCAATATGTACAAGAACAAATTGAAATTCTTGAATTATTGATTGAACATTATGATAATAAACACAATACTTTTGATGAAGTCTCACCGATAGATTTACTCAAAGGATTAATGACAGATCATAAATTAAAATCAAATGATATTGCAAAATTACTTCAGGTTAGCGAGGGCCTGGTGTCAGACATCCTTCATGGCAAGAAAGGGCTTTCTAAAGAAACCATCCGGATTCTGTCCAATCATTTCAAACTTCGTCAGGAAGCCTTTAACAGACCCTATCCATTAAAGTCACTCCCTACTTCGAAAAAGTCAACGGTTTTAACTAAAAAGCTCAAGTCAAAACTTGCAATTGCGAATTAATGCCAGTAACTTAATTAAACATTCCTTCCTCCGATAATCCTTGCAATACACAATCTGTGTCTTACTTTCTTTAATGCTTAGTTTTACCTGTCCCAGTCGCTCTTTTATTGCTATTAAAACCGCTTCCGCTTCTTCTTTATGTTTACAATGTACGACTACATCGTCTGCATAGCGTACGAAGCTTACCTCAGGGTATTCGCGGCTTAACCATAAATCCAGCGTGTAATGCAGAGCAACCTGGCTGTCGCCAGGTTGCTACCTAAACTTTTAATCGAATTTTAAAAAATTACATCTTCATAAGCGGTCGCGTTTCAATATTACCATTTCTATCATTCAATCGCAATAAGTACATACCTTCTGCAAACTCTGACATATCTATTTCCAATTGATAAGCATCAAGAGAAGTAAACTGTTTCAGAATCCTACCTTCCAGTGTAATGACTTCCACAGTCCTTAACTTACCGTTTCCAGATATAGTCAAAAACTGAGTTACAGGATTAGGATAGACCTTCCATTCTGGAGCTCCCTCTTTAGATGCTTGCTTTTGAGTAATCAAAAATTGAGGTTCGATTTCTTCTGATACAAATGCCGGAGCAGAAGTAGCGGAACAATTTGGCACCAAATTTACACTTCCCTGACTGCCTACTACAACAGTAGATCCAATCTTACTTACAAACTGGTATTGGCAAGTATCATTCCCTGCACCGAGTGTCGCTCCTTGAATAGATTTAGAATCATATTTTACAGAAATTACATATCGAGTACCAGGTATAGCTCCTGTAATAGTAACCGTAGCCTGACCATTCATAGAATTGATTGTAAGACCATGTTTCCTTACACAGGTAGCCGAGTCAAACAATAAGATTTGATTTTGATGAATATCGAAATTTTTAATTCCACAAGAATTGGATTGGATGATATTCATTGTAAACGTAGCTGAAGGTGCAGTGATATACGTGTAATAGAAAAATACACCCGGAGTTACTATTCCGATTTTACCGTTACCATTGTATTTATAACAAACTTCATACAATGGCGTACCTGGTTTGTTGGCTTTAAAATCTGCACATGTAGTACCGGTGTGGAAAATATTAAAGTTGCAGACAGTTTTGGTTATAGACTGCTTACAAGAGTCAATATTTCCACAGGGGTCAGTAGCAAACCAAGTTCGAGTAGTCGTAGTTCCATTTACATTATCGCGGAATGTAATTCCAATCACTTGCGAACAGTTATCTGATGCAGTAGGCTGTGGGAAAACAACAGTTTCATTGCAACCTATTGTTTTATTAGGAGCACAAGTAATGGTTGGCGGTGTATTATCCGTTACATTGATCGTCTGTGATTTACTTGAAGAATTACCACAGGAATCTGTTGCAGTCCAGGTTCTGGTCACACTATATTTTTGTGGACAATTTCCCGGGGTAGTTACATCGACGAAAGTTAAAGACGGACTGTTATCACATACATCAGTAGCAGTAGGATTACTAAATACAGGAGTCGCAGGGCATGAAATAGTTGATGCTCCACTTACTCCATTGATTACTGGTGCCGTGATGTCTTGTACATCTATAGTCTGTGAAGCAGTGGAGCTATTTCCACAGGCATCTGTTGCAGTCCAGGTTCGGGTTACACTGTATTCTCCCGCACAATTACCTTCGATTGTGTCATCTTCAAAAGTTAATGTAAAGCTGCTGCCACATGCATCAGTTGCAGTTGCTGTTTCAAAAGATGGGGTTGCTGGACAATTTATTACAGTAGGATCAGGTAACCCATCGATAGTTGGTGCTGTGACATCCTGTACATGAATGGTTTGCGAAGCCGTTGAACTGTTATTGCAATCATCCGTTGCGGTCCAGGTTCTGGTGACTGAATAATTACCGGGACAGTTGTGGAGCGCGGTCTACACGAGTACCGGCGGGGGCGAGGCGGCGGGCACGGCCGTGGCGGTCGACAGCACGGGAAATGTCGTGGTCACGGGGTACAGCAACGACTCAGGCTCGAGCACGAATATCCGCACGATCAAGTACAACGGCGCGACCGGAGCCGAGCTCTGGAATGTGGCGTTCAACGGATCGGCAAACGGCAACGATCGGGGCAATGCCGTGGCCGTGGACGCGTCGGGCAACATTCTTGTAACCGGAAGGAGCCACGACACCGTCGGGGGCGACAACATCCGCACGATCAAGTACAGCGGCGCTACCGGTGCGCAGTTGTGGAGCGTGTCGTACAACGGCGCCGCGAACGGGGGCGACCGCGCATTCGCGATTGCGCTGGACGCTTCGGGCAACGTCTTCGTGACGGGGTACAGCTCGGAATCGACGGGTACGCCTGTAA
>JAYSTG010000478.1:0-24866 GCA_043719965.1 Saprospiraceae bacterium
GAAATTCGGGACAAGCAATCGCTCCATAAAAAATAGTATTCATAAGTGCCAGAACAGCTTATCGATTGATAGTATTTGAAAAAAAGTGGAGCATATCGGAGTCGAACCGACGACCTCTTGCATGCCATGCAAGCGCTCTAGCCAGCTGAGCTAATGCCCCTCTTTAAAGAAAAATTGTCCTTGCAAAAATACTCTTTTCAATAACATAACGACGGTCGAAATAATATGATCATCCTAAAGTCTACCTACTTAAATACATACTTGCTTCACTTACAAGTTTCCTAAAATAAGGATCCTTAAGGTCTTTGATATAGTGGATAGCCTCGCCAGTACTTTTCATTTCTGGTCCTAACTGCTTATCGACATGTGGGAATTTATCAAAAGAAAATACAGGTACTTTAATAGCATATCCCTCTAGTTTTTTCACAATTGTAAAGTCTTTCAATTTTTTAGTTCCCATCATGATATGGGTAGCAATATTGAGATATGGTACTTGATATGCTTTGGCTATAAATGGGGTCGTCCTGGACGCTCGAGGATTGGCCTCAATAACATAGACATGATGGTCTTTTATAGCAAATTGGATATTGATCAATCCTTTAATGCTAAGGGCCCTAGCAATTTTTTCTGCATAGAATGACATGGTGTCTATTTCATCTTTGGATAGGCTATAGGGAGGTAATACGGCGTTGCTGTCTCCTGAGTGTACACCAGCCGGCTCGATATGTTCCATCACGCCCATGATATGAAAGTCATCTCCATCAAAAATGGCGTCGATCTCTGCTTCTTTCGATCGCTCCAGGAATTGATCTATTAATACTTTGTTTTCAGGCATATGCTTAAATATGGAAAGCACATGAGTTTCCAATTCATCATCATTGATGACGATACGCATTTTCTGACCACCTAATACATAGGATGGACGGACCAAAACTGGATAGCCTGTTCGCTTAGCAACTAATAATGCATCATCCACATCTCTAGCCGTACCATACTCTGGGTATGGTATGCCTAATTCTTTAAGCAAATCTGAAAACCTACCTCTATCTTCAGCCATATCCAAACTATTGAAAGAGGTACCGATTAATTTTATCCCATCGAGTTGCATGTTTTCTGCAAGCTTTAGAGCAGTCTGACCTCCTAATTGCACGATGACTCCTTCGGGTTTTTCCAATTCGAGGATTTCTTTCAAATGTTCCCAAAATACGGGTTCAAAATAAAGCTTGTCCGCTATATCAAAGTCAGTGGATACCGTCTCAGGATTACAATTGACCATGATAGATTCATAGCCTGCTTCTTTGATCGCGAGTAAACCATGGACACAACAATAATCAAACTCAATACCCTGCCCAATACGATTTGGGCCAGACCCTAAGACGACGATCTTTTTTTTATTGGAAGGGATGGATTCATTTTCATGATCGAACGTGGAGTAGAAATATGGGGTCTTGGCTTCAAATTCTGCGGCGCAAGTATCTACCATCTTATACGTTCGTTTGATACCCAGATTCATTCTATGTCGAGTTACTTCTCTTTCATTGATTCGCAATAACCAAGCGATCTGTCCATCCGCGTATCCCATTTCTTTCATTTCACGGAGGAAATCTGAAGGAATATCTTCTGCTACATTATAACGCATGAGCTCGTCCTCAATTTTTATGAGTCGTTTGATTTGTTTTAAAAACCAAGGATCTATAAGCGTAAGTTTTTGTATGGTCTTTTCGGGAACGCCAAGTCGCATAGCATCTTTAATCCGATAGATTCGGTCATCATAAGCCACATCCAATCGCTTCAGGATATCTTGTGTCTGTATCCATTCTTTTTTATCGGCTCCGAGACCCATGCGACGATTTTCTTGAGATTGACAGGCTTTCTGAAGCGCTTCTAAAAAGCTTCTACCTATGGCCATTACCTCGCCGACGGACTTCATTTGAATGCCGAGTTTATGATCTGCTCCGGGAAATTTTTCAAAATCCCAACGAGGCATTTTGACGATGACATAATCCAGAGTAGGTTCGAAATAGGCTGAGGTGGTTTTTGTGATTTGATTTTTTAATTCATCCAAGTGATAACCAATTGCTAATTTGGCTGCTATCTTTGCAATCGGATATCCTGTGGCTTTACTTGCTAAGGCGGATGACCGTGAAACACGAGGATTGATTTCTACTACAATAAGATCTTCTGTCACTGGATTCAGTGCAAACTGCACATTACAACCACCTGCAAAATTGCCCATAGATCGCATTAATGTGATGGCATCAGTACGCATGAGTTGGAATGCAGTATCTGAGAGTGTCATGGCTGGAACTACGGTAATACTATCTCCGGTATGGATACCCATCGGATCCATATTTTCTACCGTACAAATAATGGCGACATTATCGTTTTTATCTCTTAAAAGTTCTAATTCAAACTCTTTCCAACCCAAAACTGCTTTTTCTACTAATACTTCATGCGTTGGACTTGCGTCCAATCCTCTTCTTAAAGCTTCATCAAACTCATCGTCTTTCATGATGATGCCTCCGCCGGTACCACCTAAGGTGAAGGAAGGCCTGATCACCAAAGGAAAACCGATCTTTTGAGCAGCATTTTTACCTTCTAAGAAAGAATTAGCGACATAAGAAGGCGGTACGGCCATGCCCAGCTTCTTCACGTGATTTCTAAACAGCTCTCTGTTTTCAGCAAGCTGAATAGCATCTATGTCTACGCCAATCATGCGTACTCCATATTTCTCCCACACCCCTTGCTTGGAGGCTTCTACTGCGAGATTCAAAGCCGTCTGACCACCCATCGTAGGCAACACAGCGTCAATCTGTCTTTCTTCTAAGATCTTAATCAAACTCTCAACTGTCAACGGCCAAAGATAGATATGGTCGGCCGTGACAGGATCTGTCATAATCGTAGCTGGGTTGGAGTTGATTAGCGAGACTTCAATTCCCTCTTCTCGAAGAGATCTTGAGGCTTGGGTACCGGAATAATCAAACTCACAAGCTTGTCCTATAATGATAGGTCCGCTACCTATGATTAATACTGAATGTATGGAATGGTCGCGTGGCATCTAGTCAAATAAAAATTTTAAAATCGGGCAAAGATATGATATTGACCTACATTTAGCAGCATGTTTTGATGACCTGATTCAAACAATTGCATAGGCCTGAAAACCACAATTTTCTACCTTTGAGGGAACTATGAACAAGCTTAAAGTCCTGGTTTCAGATGATGTGCATCCGTTCTTGATTCAAGAGCTAAGTAAAATATATAGTATAGATTATAAGCCTGGTATCATGTATGATGAAGTCAAGCAAGTCATTCATCAATATACCGGTTTAATCATCAATAGCAAGATCAAGTGTAATGCAGATTTTCTGGATCGTGCATCTCAACTAAAGTTTATAGGAAGGCTGGGTTCTGGACGAGAAGTTGTCGATATTTCGTATGCAGTGTCAAAAGGCATAAAAGTTTATTTTTCACCAGAGGGTAATAAAAATGCAGTTGCAGAACAATGCCTCGGGATGCTGTTAGCCCTGGCTAATCAGTTGATTCCGGCAGATCGTGAAGTGAGAAAAGAAATCTGGGAGAGGGAAACAAGAAGAGGTTGGGAACTTTCAGGTAAAGTGATAGGGATCATTGGATACGGTCATACCGGAAGTCAATTTGCAAAAAAGCTCCAAGGATTGGAAATGACGGTCATGACTTATGATAAGTATAAAATTAATGCTGTAGAAAATCTGCCTTTCATCCAAGAAAGTACCTTAGAAGAGATTTTGCATTACGCTGATATCATCAGTTTTCACCTTCCGCTGGCCTCCGATACTTTTCATTATGCCAACGATACTTTTTTCACCGCTTGTAAAAAAGGGACTATTATCATGAACACTTCCAGGGGTAATGTAATAGACACTTCAGCATTGATTTCTGCTTTGGAGTCTGGGCATCTCGGAGGAGCTTGTTTGGATGTATTTGAAAATGAAAAACCACATTCATTTTCTGTAGCAGAACGAAAACTATATCAAAAACTTTATCAAATGGACCAAGTGGTTTTGTCTCCGCACATCGCAGGCTGGACGCACGAATCAAAGTTGAAGATGGCATCTGTGCTCGTAGAGAAAATACTATTGAAGGATTAAAAAAAAACCTAATTCTAAAAGAACCTATATTCTATCTGTTTATTTTTTGTAGATAATCATCATAAAACGAGAAAAAAATTACCTTTGTACGAATTAGTTATAAACAAAAGAACCAATTTGGATAGATGAAAAACCGTTACTTTGACCTTATCGAGCAAACCTTTTATTTTCCACAAGAAGGTTTCGATATCGAAAACGGATACCTCGATTTTAATGGAATTCCACTCATTCATTTAATCAGGAAATACGGCACTCCCCTTAAACTGACCTATCTGCCACGCATCGGCGCTCAGATCAAAAGGGCCAGAAATTTATTTAATCGCTCTATGAAGAATGTAGGGTATAATGGTCAATATTATTATTGTTATTGTACCAAGTCCTGTCATTTTCGATTTATTATCGAGGAGGTTTTGCAAAATGGAGCCCACCTGGAGACTTCCAGTTCATTTGATATCGATCTGATCCGCAAATTGCAATTGAAAAATCAGTTGGATAAAAATGAGATCATACTTTGTAATGGATATAAAGCCGGTGACTATGGCAAAAAAATCTGCAAACTGATCAATGAGGGATTTAAGAATGTAGTACCCATCCTCGACAATAAAGAAGAACTGGCTATCTATGAAGAAGGCATAGAGAATGGTTGTAAAATCGGAATCCGTGTAGCTACTGAAGAAGAGCCTAATTTTCAATTTTATACTTCCAGATTAGGCATTCGCAACAGTGAAGTCATTCAGTTTTATAAAGATAAACTTGCTAACAATCCAAAATTCCAATTGGAGATGTTGCACTTTTTTGTAGATACAGGCATTAAAGACACGATTTATTATTGGGGGGAGTTTAAAAAAGTACTCAAGACCTATTGTGAGCTTAAAAAAATATGTCCGGAATTAAGAGCCATCGATATTGGAGGTGGATTGCCCATACGGAACAGCTTAGGATTTGAATATGATTATAGTTATATGATCAATGAGATCGTAAAACAAATCAAAATTGCCTGCCAGGATGAAGGTATTCCTGAGCCAGACATCTTCTCAGAATTCGGAAAATATACAGTCGGGGAGAGTGGTGCTACGATCTTTTCTGTGATCGGTCAGAAGCAACAGAATGATTCTGAGCTTTGGTACATGATCGATAATTCGCTCATGAATACGCTACCGGATAGTTGGGGAATTGCAGAGCGCTTCATTCTATTGCCGATCAATAAATGGTACAATGATTTTACCCGAGTCAATATCGGAGGTATCACTTGTGACAATTCTGATTTTTACAATAGTGAAGTCCATGAAAATCAAGTCTACCTTCCAGCTTCGCCTAAAAATGATCCTGAACCTCTTTATCTTGGATTTTTTCATACTGGAGCTTATCAAGATGCTTTGAGTGGATATGGCGGAATCAAGCATTGTTTGATTCCTAGTCCTAAACACATTCTCGTAGATCGTGATGAACAAGGAAATATTGTAGATCGAGTATATCAGGAAGAGCAGTTAGCAGAGGATATGCTGAAAATATTAGGCTATTAAAGCATACGGTTTATTTTCTAAACAATAATAATATTAATAATCAAACCATGATTAAAGGACCGGTATCCAAGTTTATAGAACATCACTATCGACATTTCAATGCTGCTGCCTTGATGGATGCGGCCAAAGGATATGAACAGCACTTATTAGAAGGAGGAAAAATGATGATTACCCTGGCCGGAGCCATGAGTACCGGTGAATTGGGCATTTCCCTTGCAGAAATGATAAGGCAAGGCAAAGTTGATATCATCAGCTGTACAGGGGCTAATCTCGAAGAAGATGTAATGAATCTTGTAGCCCATAGTAAATACAAACGCATTCCTAATTATCGGGATCTCACACCTGAACAGGAATGGGAATTATTAGAAAATCATTACAATCGGGTGACGGATACTTGTATTCCTGAAGAAGAAGCTTTCCGAAGATTGCAAAAACATTTATATGCTCAATGGACTAAAGCCGAAACCAACGGCGAATCTTTTTTACCTCATGAGTTTTTATATAAAACCGTGCTTAGTGGTGACTTAGAGCAATATTATGAAATAGATCCTAAAGACAGTTGGATCGTTGCTGCTGCTGAAAAAAATATTCCTATCATATGCCCAGGATGGGAAGACAGTACCACAGGGAATATATTTGCAAGTTATGTCATCAAAGGGGAGCTTAAATCTACTACGGTCAAAAGTGGTATTGACTACATGGTTTTCTTAGCAGATTGGTATCGTAAAAATTCCGGTGGAAAGGGTGTGGGCTTTTTTCAGATTGGAGGAGGTATTGCAGGAGATTTTCCCATATGTGTGGTGCCGATGATGTACCAAGACCTTGAATGGCATGATGTACCCTTTTGGTCTTATTTCTGCCAGATCAGTGATAGCACGACATCCTACGGCTCCTATTCAGGCGCTGTACCTAATGAAAAGATTACCTGGGGAAAACTGGATATAAAGACTCCGAAATTTATTGTAGAGAGTGATGCAACGATCGTAGCGCCTTTGATTTTTGCTTGGGTGTTGGGTTGGTAGTTCAATTTCTAGCTCTTTGAAATATGTGGAAATGGTTTAAATCAAATAAAGGAGCCTATTCATCTCATAAAAGTCTTGGCTCACCATTTTGGATTTATATCATACCAAGTATTATCTACAATTTTAAATATTTAGAGGCCTACAAATTTAGAAACGCTGATGCACTTTTGAGACATGCTTTATTTATGAAGCACAAAAAATTGTCAGAAAGTTATAATATGGCTACGATTTGCATGATAGCAGCAGTAATTGAAGGAATGTTTAGAACATATTTGATAATCAATTTACCGGAATACTCTAAAATTAAAGATCCGTGTAAAAAATTTTTAATTAATGACTTTGAATGGACTAGACTAAAAAAAGCTTTTGAAGAAGTCACAGGGAGCTGTCTTAAAAAATCCAGTTTGTTAAACTCGAACCATTTTGAATCTGAACAAATTGGTTTTTTGTTTAGATTTAGAAATTTCATTATTCATGGAAACGCGCCTCAAATTGACTTGGAAAATGTTCGATTAAATCATGGATTTAAAAAAGGTGAGACTTTGATCCTTTATAATTATATATGTAAACATAATCTTAAACCAATTAGGAATTTACCAGAGAATGAAGATTATCATTTTGTCGAATACTTGTTTCCCGATGAACTTGTTAGCCATTTTTATAAGTTATTGAAAAATTTAATTGATGCTCCAATGGGAAAGGAATTGAACCGATTATTTACTGGACGACTTGCTGACTAAAGCGCAGATTTTTAGGTTGATCATCAATTGAATACTTCGGATAAGTCGATTATAAGATCCTGGAATATATGGACTTGGACTTTATCTGTATTAATATAAGGTCTATTGTAAGCTATAAACTTTTTATTTTCATTCAATACATATATGATTGCAGTCTTGTCATACGGCTCTATCATCCAATATTCCTGTACTCCGTTTTTTTCATATAGTTCAAATTTATCTGTACGATCTTTTTCAGCGGTGGAAGAAGATAATATTTCAATGATAAGATCAGGAGCTCCGAGACAGCCTGCATCGTCAATCTTAGTGAGATCACAGATAACGCTTAAATCTGGTTGAACGACATTAAGTATTTTGCCGTTTTTTAATTTTGGGTTTAATAGTCTGACATCAAAAGGAGCAGAGTACACTTTACACTTTTTTCTTTTTAAATAATTTCTAAAAAGGGTACTGACATTAATAGAGATCTCCTGATGATAACTATTAGGTGCAGGAGACATTTTGAAAATCTTACCCCATATCAACTCAACTCGTTCATTAAATTGCCAAGTAAGATAATCCGCATAAGTATAGATGGCGGAAGGGTTTAATTGATCTAGAGAAGTGATCGGGGCTTTATTTTTAGCAAAATGCATACATCAAAATCAAAGATTCAAAAAAATGTTTGATACCAATTTTTAAAGTTAAGGGAAATTTTGAAAAATGTAACTTTTACCCTGCTACCAATCCCGCCTGCTTAGAAATCTCCAACATCTTGTCTATACTGGCCCTCCCTTGGTCTATCACCCATTGTGGAAGTATAATCTCAGGTAATTCATATTTCAGACACACATAAAGTTTTTCAAGGGTGTTGCGTTTCATATGTGGACATTCATTGCAGGCACAGTGATTATTAGGTGGGGCAGGGATAAAGGTTTTATGAGGGGATTTTAACTCCATCTGATGTAAGATGCCAGCTTCGGTAGCCACGATATATTCTGTACTGGAATCTGACATGGTATATTTTAATAATCCAGTCGTGCTGCCAATAAAATCAGCCATGTCGAGGATGTGTGGTTCACATTCTGGATGTGCTATAAATTTTGCTTTAGGATGTCGTGCTCTAAGTTTTACAATTTTTTCATGAGAGAATATTTCGTGTACCATACAGGACCCATTCCATAACACCATATCTCTACCTGTTTTTTTGATGAGGTACTTCCCGAGGTTAATATCAGGAGCAAAAATGATTTTTTGATCCAGCGGTATACTATTGATGACATGTACTGCATTGGTAGAAGTGCAACATATATCTGTCAGCGTTTTTAATTCGGCAGTACAATTGATATAACTCACTACAAGATGGTCGGGATATTTTGCTTTGAACTTAGCAAATAAGTCAGGTGGACAAGAGTCTGCTAAAGAACACCCAGCTTTTAAATCTGGAAGTAACACTTTTTTATTAGGAGATAAGATCTTAGCAGTTTCAGCCATAAAATGGACTCCTGCAAATACAATCATATCGGCTTGAGTACTAGCTGCTTGTTGTGAAAGACCCAAACTGTCACCTACATAATCTGCCAAATCCTGGATCTCCGATTCTTGATAATAATGTGCTAGGATTACTGCATTTTTTTCTTGCTTGAGTCTTCTAATTTCACTTTCAAGATTTAAGGAAGGATCTACTGCAATGTGCAAATAACCATCTCTATGCAATTGCTCCGCCGAAATATCGCTGGTAGGCATAACTATTTTTTTTATTATTCAATTCCTTGAAGACAGCAAAGATAAGCAGGATTAAGCGATGTTGCCGGAGTGTATCAGGAATATGGCAGGATGCTTTTGAAAATCCGGTAAGTCATGTTTTTTCCAATGTGTCACTGACTTAACAATTATTTTTTCGTCCAGTCCAGTTAGATCTATCGCCACCCCGATCATGGTAGTGGGTTTTAAATAAGTAACTAAACTTTTGAGTAAGGATGCGTTTCGATATGGGGTCTCTATAAACAGTTGAGTTATGCCTGATCGTCGTGAATCGGCTTCCAATTGAATTATTTTTTTGGTCAGATCAGATATAGATCTGGATGGTAGATAACCATGAAAAGAAAACCCTTGACCATTAAATCCACTAGCCATCAATGCTAGGATGATAGAGGATGGGCCTATCCAGGGTTTCACGATGATACTTCTTAAATGCGCCTCAGCTACTATTTTACTCCCTGGGTCTGCAATCGCCGGACACCCTGATTCTGATAATAATCCGACATCTTCACCTACTAATAATTTGCCCCAGACTTCATCAAACTTTTGATCCGGGTTGTGCTTATCTATTTCAATAAACTTACATGCATCAATGTCCATGACTGGTATTACAGCTTTAAAAAACCTTCGGGTGGTCCTGATGTTTTCAACTATAAATAATCGTAGATCTATTAAAATGTGGAGATAAGTTGGCAGCAGAACTTGTGTATTTGATTCGTGCAAAGCACATGGTATTAAATACAAGGTCCCTATCCTGGCCATGACCCATTCATTGATTGCGGTGATTAAAGATGAAGCGCTTTACCAGTCCAGGCTGCATAAGCAGCTTCTTTCATGCCTTCTGAAAAAGTCGGATGAGGATGAGAAATCCGTGCTATGTCTTCCGCACTTCCTTTATATTCCATGATGGTCACAGCTTCCATGATCATATCTGCTGCTCTCGGACCGAGGATATGAACTCCTATTACCTGATCCGATTTTTTGTTGGTAATGATTTTAACAAATCCATCCATGTCCATACTGGCCCTGGATCTACCTAGCGCTTTAAAAGGAAACTTACCAACAGCATAATCTATTGCTTGTTCTTTTGCCTGTTCTTCATTAAGGCCGACTGCAGACAGTTCAGGCCAGGTGTAGACTACGCTAGGTATCAAATTGTAATCAATATGCGGTTTTTGCCCAGCTATGAGTTCGGCCACAGCTATTCCTTCTTCTGAGGCTTTGTGAGCCAACATTGCTCCTTTGACTACATCACCAATGGCATGAATATTAGTGGCTGTAGTTTTATATTGTGCATCAATGATGATTCTTCCTTTTTCGTCAAGTTGGACTCCTGCTTTGTCCACATCCAATCCTTCAGTATAAGGCTTACGGCCGATTGCAATAAGACAATATTCAGTCGATATGGTTTTAATTTCTTCGGAAGAATTCGATTTAAATGAAACAGTGACTTTTTTACCAGCATTGGTTGCTGATTGTACTGCATGATTTAAATGGAACGTGATGCCTGTCTTTTCCAGGACTTTTTGCATTTCTTTGCAACATTCCAGATCCATACCAGGTAATATTCTATCCAGAAATTCTATAACTTCTACTTTAGTGCCGAGTCTGGAATAGACAGAGCCTAACTCCAATCCTATGATGCCTGCTCCAATAATGACCATATGACCAGGCACTTCTTGAATCTGTAAAGCTTCCGTGCTGGTAATGATTCGTTTCTTATCATAATTGAATGAGGCTGGTGTAATAGGTTTTGAGCCGGAGGCTATAATGATCTCTTGTGCTTGAATTGAAATAATGGTATTATCAGTTTTTTTTATTTCTACAGTATGATGATCAATAAATCTTGCTGTTCCACGTAGCACTTCAATTTTGTTTTTTTTCATTAAATACTGTACACCTTTACAGGTTTGATCTACGACATCATTTTTGCGATTGATCATCTGAGGCATATCGACTTTAAGCTCTTTAATCATCAAGCCATGCGTTGCAAATTGGTGCATGGCCTGATGGTAGTGTTCAGTACTATCTAATAGCGCTTTTGAAGGAATACAACCTACATTTAAACAGGTACCTCCAAGCGTGGGGTATTTTTCAACTATAGTGACTTTCATGCCCAATTGAGCACATCGTATCGCAGCTACATACCCACCGGGCCCAGATCCGATTATCAAGACTTGAGTATTCATCATTATTCTGTTGATGGAGGATTCTCCGTATGGTTCGGATTTTGCGGTTTATGTTTTTGATTGGGTTTTTGATCTCTTCGATTGTCAGACCTTTGGTTACTTGGATTGTTAGGTCTTTGACCTCGACTGTTTTCTGGACTTTGATTTCGTCTGCTATCCGGCCTCTGATCATTACGGTTACTAGGTCCTTTATCTAATTGATTTTCTGGTCTTGAGTTTTGTGGATTTTTAGTCCTGTCGCGCTGATCTTGATTAGGCCTGTTCAAGGGTCCTTGGTTTCCTCGCTCAGGACGAGGAGATTGATCTGGTCTGGATCTTTGAGATGGTGGAGGTGTATTTGGTCTAGAGGGTCGTTCTTGTTGGTTTGGGTTTTTATTTCTATTTCGGTTATTTCTATTATTTCTTTTTTTCTCTTCAGGTAATTCTATTTCTCCAGTGACATCTGCAAAACCAGCATCTTCCTCTTGTTGTGCTGCTTGTGCTGAAGTAGATGCTAAAGATATTGTTTCTCCAAAATCTGAAGGAATCTCGCCCCGATCATTTTTATCTTTAAGTGCTCTTACTGATTCTGGTGATAAACCAAAGATGTGAGATTCACGCGACGATTTGTTATTGGATTCGATTTCATAAAACATGATACCCCGGAATATATCGGTCTTTAGTAGGTTAGCTCTCCCGATTTTGGAGACAATAGTTTCGATCTCCATAGGAAATCGGTCTAACGATTCCATATACACATCCAATTCGTAATTGAGGCAACATTTCAATCTCCCACATTGGCCTGAAAGCTTGGCTTGATTTATAGCTAAGTTTTGATATCGTGCTGCGGAAGTAACCACAGTTTTAAAATCAGACAACCAGGTGGAACAACATAATTCTCGTCCACATGATCCGATGCCTCCAAGTCGAGCAGTTTCTTGGCGAGCGCCGATTTGTCGCATTTCGATTTTAATATGAAACTCTTTGGCATAGAGTCGCACCAATTCTCTAAAATCAATTCTTCGATCTGCGGTATAAAAAAAGGTAGCTTTCCTGAGGTCCGCCTGATATTCGATATCTCCGAGTTTCATATCCAGGCTAAGCGTCCTTGCAATAGCCCTACCTTTGACCAGGGCCATTTTTTCCATATCCCGAGCTTGATGCATATGATCCAGATCACGATCGGTAGCTACTCTTACGACTTTAAATAATACTCGGTCTTCTGTAGTGTTTTTCTTTTTCATTTGCAGACGGACCAGTTCACCACTCAAGGTGACTTTTCCTACATCCTGACCACCAGAAGTCTCGACTACTACCCAATCTCCAGTAATGACTTCTAAGTAAGAGTCTAATCGAAAAAATTCTTTTCGTGCACCGTTTTTAAAACTTGCTTCAACATAAGGATATAGAGCCGGGTCTTCAATATCCAGGATAGAAATCCAATCATATGTATTCATTCGATTGCAACCACCTGTAGAACAGCCCCCATTACTTTTACATCCTGCTGCTTTACTATCCGTACCTGACGAACATCCTGTACATGCCATAATCACAAAGGTACAATTTTAATGATGGAAGTCTTGGGCTTGATATCCAGGCACATCACATTTTTTCTTAATATTTTAAGTGGTCAGATCAAGTCAAATATCTTGGGCTTCTGATGGTTGAGGACTTGTCTTATATTTATAGAAAGAGCTGTAAATAATATCTTAGGGTTAGCGTTTCGCTCTATGAAATAAATATGATCGGTAAAAAGATTGATCAATTGATCCATATCCTCAATGGTCATTTGTTTTGACAGGCCTTTGATACCTTTCCATTCATCGGGGTTGTAACTTTCTTCCTCTTTTTGAGTCATTTTGAAGATCAAAATTTGCTCGATGTATTTCAATCCAAATTTTAAAAATTGACGATGTGTGTCTCGGCCTTCACCAGCAAACTGATCGCACCACGTAAAGAGGTCTTCAACTTTATTGGTAAAACAGAGTCTCAACCAATAAATCATTTTCTCACTATGAGGATTGATCTGGTCTGTGGCCAAAGTCATTGCTTCTTGCATATTGCCCTCAACGGATCGAGTGATGCCTTTTAAAAGATTGTTATCCTTCAATCCTGTTTTTTGAAGATTGAAAAGGATATCTTCATCGGTAAATGCAGGAATATTAATGGTTTGACACCTGGATACGATGGTAGGTAATAGAGCTTGAACACTCTCAGTGACCAATAGGATCAGACTATTTAATGGAGGCTCTTCAATAAGTTTGAGTAAAATATTTGCTTGATGTCCCAAGTATTCCGGCAACCAGATTAAGAGCACTCTTCTCTTTCCTTCATAGATGGTCATGGAAAGTTTTGTGACCATATTTTTACATTCTTTAGCAGAAATATTGAGCAATTTATTTTCCTTTTCTATAGTTTCCTGCCAAAGGGTGGCGTTCAAATATGGATTAGTCCGAACAAGGGCTCTCCATTCATATAAAGATGCTTCAATAGTATTTTCACTTCCAGAAATAGGAAAAAAATAATGAATATCTGGGTGGATAAGCTTAAATGACTTTATGCATGCTGAACACGTACCACAGGGCTCTTCCTCTTGGGGTGTTTCGCACTGTACATAATTTGCAAAAGCCAGACTCATAGCTAATTTCCCACTGCCTTCAGGTCCATTTACCAGTATGGCATGAGGTAACCGATTTTGAGAAACTAAAGCCCTCAACTTTCGTTTGGCACCTTCAAGTCCTGGTATCTCAGAAAATCGCATGAGCTAAATTTTGAAGTTATATCCACAGGGACAAAGATATACAAGATGCTTGCTTATAGTGAGTACAGGCAGAATTACTTGATCAACTTGCCATTGCAGGGTTTGATTAATTAATAGGGTAGTATCCTAAAAGTTTAAGACCTTTGCATACAAATTATGAAAGTAGCAGTTTTCAGAAAAGGCCATTTTAATGCCGCTCACCGATTGTTTAATCCCGCTTGGGATGAAGAAAAAAATACGAAAGTATTTGGTATCTGCTCCAACCCTAACTTTCACGGGCACAATTATGAATTAGATGTAAAGGTGATTGGCGAGGTGGATCCGGATACCGGATTTGTAATCAATTTATTTGATTTGAAGACCATCATCGAAAATCAGATCGAAAAAAGATTTGACCACAAAAACCTAAATTTAGATTGTCCGGAGTTTAAAGAAATACTGCCTTCGGCTGAAAATGTCTGTTATGTCATATGGACTATACTGAAAAACAATTTGGACCTCAAATACGACATTACAGTCAGGCTGTACGAAACACCAAGAAATTTTGTAGAGTTTCCCGCTTAGAGGGAAAATTAAATAAGACTAAAAGAAATTATTTTTTCTTGAGGACGACGGTTTTGACAATCTCTTCTTGGAGATTAATCATCCTAGCGAGGTAGATACCAGAAGGAATATCGTCTATATAATATCTTTTATTTTTGTAAGCATAATAGACTTTAGCTTTATCTCCGGTAATATTATATAACTCTATTTTGCCAAGTACAACAGGTGAAGTCACCATAAAATAGTCTTGTGCCGGATTGGGATACAATTGAACACTTTCTTTTTCAACGTTAGATTTTAAAGGTGTAGACTGATTGAAAAGATAAGTGCCAGTTACAATATTACCTACTTTGCCTAGGGCTTCAATTTTGAGAGAGACCTTGGCTGAACCGGTGATGCCCATCGGGTAGATGTGTACATCCATATTACTGCTTTCACCTGGGGCCATCAATAGCTTCATAGTATCTACCGTAGGCACATAACAGAAATTTTTATCACACACCGCACTAGACCATCCTTGTGTAATGCTCTCAATTTTTCTAGTCCATTTGACTATCAATGTGTCCTTCGAATTGTTTTTTAAAGTAGCCTTTGCTGCGATATCTAGGTCTGAAGTCTTTACAGCTATACTGATCGGATTAGGGGATAACGTAAGGATATCCTGAGCAACCAGGTTGCCAATGAATAAGAAATTAAGGATAGTAAAAAATTGCTTCAAGAGTCAAATGTTAATTACATATTATACAAATTTATAACGGAGCTGCTAAATTTACGCATTATTCATGTTAAATCTTCATATTTTTTTTTATTATATTGAAATTTTAACTTTAGCTGTTGTCATAAATAATAAAGCCCCGGTATGATCCGAGGCTCCATTTTACCTTGAGTATGACTTTAACTCAATCTATCTTTATGGTTTTGACAGTAGGTATAGCTTCAGTCTTTTTTGGTATAAAAAGTTTTAATATTCCTTGTTCATACGTGGCTTCCACCGCATCGCCAACTACTGTATCGGGTAAGTAAAAACTGCGTTGAAAAGAATGAACTGAATATTCCTTTCTCCATACCTTATTATTATCAGTGGTTTCAAGATCTGACTTTTTATCTACAGAGATGGTAAGTTGCTTGTTTTTCAGTTCGATTTTGAAATCATCTTTTTGAAGACCTGGACTGATGAGGTCAAGGTAATATCCTTGATCCTTCTCGACGATATTGATTGCAGGAGAAAAATAGCTTTCTGAAAGTGTAGTTTGGTTCAATCTCCTACTTTCGGTTGCAGGGTAATAGGTGATACATCGCATAATTATTTGATTTTGATTGGTTAAAGAACATTGATATTTTTAGGTACTGGATTGACATTTGCATGTTTAGGTAATACAATGCAAAGTACTCCTTGTTCATACTTTGCTTTGATGCCTTCTTGATTTACATCTTCATTGATTTTAAAGGACCGAGTAAATTTGTGATATGAATACTCAGTCTTCAATCTTTTATTTTCAACAGCAGGCTTAGGTAGGTCTACTTCGACTTTGAGATTTGGAACTTCAAGCGTTAACTTAAAATCTGCTTTGCTTAGCCCCGGAGCAGCTAAAAAAATCTGGTATTGATCCTGATTTTCTTCGATATTAGCCAGAGGCCTAGACCAGGCCCAGCCAAAATCTTTGGTATTATCTACTTGGACAGCTTTTAAGAAGTCATCCACTACCTGCTCGAATTCAGGATTCCAAAATGGGAATTTAAAATGTTTATTCATGGTTTTTAGTTTTTAATATATTCACTATGAATCAAATGGTATACCACTCAAAATTATGAGCCAAAATGGCATATAATCATTAACGAGCATGACAATGTGTCTTAAAATTTGAATAATCTATAGTAAAGCTGGCAGTTTAATAATAAAAAAGCCTTCACTGGGGGTGAAGGCTTCAGGTTGGTTTTAAATACTTTCGTCTTGAGAAAGTATCTTTTTATAAAAAATATTAATTGACTTTTAGTTGTTGTCCAATTTTGATGGCATCTTGATCAAGTTGATTGATAGCTTTTAAGGCGACTATGGTGGTATTGTATTTTCGTGCAATACTGAATAAAGTATCTTTTTCTTTTACGATATGGTGCAAAATAGGTTCTTCTTGTATTGGTGTCAAAGTCTGTTCAAGTGGTTTACGTACGGATTGATTTGATTTTATAACATGTTCATTAGGTTCTGTGGGTGCTACTGGGATAGATGGTGCAGGTATAGGTACAGCAAGTTCTTTCTCTATAGAAGTAGGTGCAAGATTGGGAGCATATTTTGATTTTCTCGACAGAAAGATCTTGGAGCCAACCACGGGTTGGCTCCCTTCTTTCAGTCGGTTTCTCCTGTATAAGTATTTAACCTGGATTCCATATTTCTGGGATATAGATTCAACGGATTCATTTTGTTCGACCGTATGAAAGGATTGTTTGGTATTGCTTTTCTTTTTCTTTTTTTCCAAGTATACATTCATAGGCACGTGTATTGGCGCATTTTCAAGTTCCAATATTTCATTGTATTTCATAATGAGTTCTACTGGAATATTAAAGTCCATGGCTATTTCAGCAGGACTTGCCATATGATCCACATACACACTTTTGAGGCCATTCACTTTGGTAAAAGGAGATTTCTCTTTGTCCATAAAGAACCCTGGAGGTGCTGCAGGGGTAGGCAGATTGGTTTTGGTATCATAGACAAAAAGCCTATAATCCTCAATAATGCTTACGAGCCGTCTTGAATACATGGGATGAGTAGCATATCCCGCCTTTTGCAAGCCTTCCGCCCATCCTTTGTAGTCATCTAGAGGCAATAAAAACAATGAAGCATACCTATTCGTGGTGCGGCCCTCACCAGATATAAAATTGCTGTGAGCCATAAAACTTTCTGCCACATCACTATATACCCTAAAACATGATTGGATATGATTTCCATGTCGATCATAGTCATCATCCTTAATATAATATGTTTTGCCAGTCCATTTATCGCCGCATTTGATACCAAAATGATTATTGGCTTTGACTGCGAGGGTGCTTGAACCTGCCTGAGATTCCAGGATGGCTTGGGCAAGTTTGATACTTGCCGGTATTCTTGTGCGGTGCATCTCCTGGATGGCGATAGGCTTATATAGTTCGATATAAGATATCATGCGGCCATTTTCAGCAGTAGATGCAAGTATTGCATTCGTGTACAAAAGGTGGATCATTACGATGGTTATCAATCTCAGATTCATTACAAATGTTTTTTCAGGTTTTACGATAAGATTTCATATGAATTAATTATTTAATAAATAGAAGTCCAATCTTGTGCCAATGTCTGTTAAATGGATTGTAATGAATTGCGAACACTGTCCTATGTCACTGGTTTACAGGACTATAGAAGGAAATAAAAACATATTAAAACAATTGTTAATACGTTGCAAACGAATTATTTGCTAAAACTAATGTTGAAATAAAAGTAGTCGCTTCATGAATGAAGCTTTAGTATTTCACAAACTTGATGAAGCGAAGTGAACTATACATCAGCCATTAACTATCAGGCTGATTTTAAAATCATTTACGGAGGGGGATCACAACTCCCACAGCAGTGTTAAGATGAGATGATACCGTAGGCATAAGCTCATTTAATGATAGGTCGGGATTTTTACGTAAAGCATCTTGAATACTTTCTCCTCGACGAAGTCTATAGTGATCTTTAAAGTCTAAATTTGAAAATGGATTTACAGTGACTTTGACGGTATTGTAAAACTTAGGTAGTGATTTTTGTTCGTCCACTGGTACAGTTTTCATAGAAACACCTATTTTATGGACATTGACTTTATTTCGTTTTACAAATTTTCGAATGGAGCCGACCACAGATATTTTATTGTCATTTTTGACATAATGGATCAATAAAGGCCTATTGTTGGCGATTTCATCTGAGCTCATCGTATTCCAGTGACGAATATTATATTTATCGACATTAAACAATTCAGCTATGTCCTGCAATTTTTCACCTGGCTGAGCGTCATATAAGACATGATCATAAAAAATTTGATCAATCATACTACTATCGATCAGAGATGGACTGGAAGTCTCTGACTTGGTAAGATCCTTTTTTTCAATATTGTTTAAATAATTTTCTATAGGTTGAACGACACGCACCGGCAATAATAGGGTGTAACCTATCTTATTGGTTGGGATGAAGTCTTTTCTATAAGAAGTGTTTAAAAAACGAATATCTTCCAATGACAACCCGGTAAGCGTAGCAACTTTTTCAAATGAAAGTTCGTCATATATCTTTACCGCTCTCGTGATTTGAAAATCGAGTCGAGGTGTCGCTGGTATCAAATAATACTCAGAGTAGTACTTCATCATATATGCAGCAGCGAGGAAGGCAGGGACATAATTACGTGTTTCTTTGGGCAAGTAGTTCCTTAATTTCCAAAAATTACGAACCCCTGAAATTGCAATGGCTTGGTTGACTCTGCCAGGACCGCTATTGTAAGCAGCTATAGCAAGTGCCCAATCATCGTACCTGCCATGAAGTTCAGTAAGATATTCCAAGGCAGCATCAGTTGCTCGATAAGGGTCTTCGCGTTCATCTACAAATTTATCGATGACCAAGTCATTCATTTTAGCAGTTCCTGGCATGAATTGCCAAAGCCCTTGTGCTCCTACCCAGCTCCTAGCTGAAGTACGCAATGCAGATTCTATAATACTTATAAATTTTACATCATTGGGCATGCCTTTTTCTTCGATCTTTCTTTCGAAAATAGGAAAGTAAATAGAGGTACGACCTAATAAAGTCTGAGTCCATTCAGGTCGAGCCGTTAAATATACACGAAGATAAGATTTGACTTCAGATGTGAATTTAGGTTCTAGAAGGTTGGTGACCGATAGTATTCGAGCTTCTAATTCTTCATCTGAAATATCGATGAATAAGTCTTTATAAAGTGTTGCCGAAATATTTTCATCAGGATACTTATAAGCTTTTGCATTGGATGGCAACAAAGCTAATAGGCAGACAAAAAGACACAAAAGGAACAGTAAAGGTTGGCGATTTCGCATTTGGATATAAATTTGTCTAGGTTTCGAAATGCTAAGAAACTAAATAATTTCCTAACTCATTTACTTTCCACCGAACAATAACATATAATTTTTATGAGTATTTGTTAAGCAAAAAGCTAAGCAAAGGTAGACTTTCAAAGGGGTAATTCCTTTAAAAAAACCTTAAAAATGACTAATGATAAGCTAATATTAATTGACACAGCCGTCAATTCGAGTGCAATAATATAAGAATCAATACTTTAAATCTAAAACACATCTTATATTTGAATACGTTAAATGAAAAGCAAACACACGATTAGGTCCATTATTTTATTTTTTCTAGTACTTATAGAAGTATTGTCTGCTACACATTGGCAACAGAGTATGTCTATGCAATGGTGTAGATGGTTGCATATAATCTCAGGAATAGGGGTTGTGGTCATCTTATGTTTCAAAATCCCTCGAGAAAATCATATGAATATAAAAACCTATAGATGGATACCTTTTTTACTGTGGATAGTATTAGGCTTACGGTTGTTACCAGGATTTAATACCATGTTCAGTCAACATCCTTTGGATTATACTCATGCTGATATGCTACCTGTAATAGAAGTAATGGTAAAGCGATGGATTTCATTTGAACCAGTATATGAACTTATTCCACAATTCTGGAATGGAGTCATGCCAGTATACCTCCCTGCGCTGTGGTTGCCATTTGTTCCAGCAGTATTATTTTCTTTTGACCTCCGATGGATCACCGTGGGTATTTTATTTTTGGTATTACTGTATGTATTGGTTCGTAAAAAATCAAACCCATGGTCCTGGGTTATTTTTATACCGATCGGTTTATGGTTTAATTATTTACAGCATAATAGAACAGAGACTTTTATATTATCAGAAGAAGGAGTCGTATATGCGTACTATATGCTGTTAGTCGTGGCGATATATACTAGACATTTTATTTCGGTTGGCATAAGTCTCACACTTTGTTTGCTTAGTAGATATGGCATAGCGTTTTTTGCAATAGGGTTAGCCCTATCCATGTATTGGATGATATCCAGAAAAAACTGGCTTTATTTGATCGGGGGTATGTCAGCAAGTGGGATCGTACTCATGACCATTACAGGTGCATGGAGCAAACTCCATATTTTCTTTAATCTACCCAGCGCATATTTGAAAAATATAGCAGATTTCAAATCAAAGTATCAGAATGAATTGAATGATGGATTGGGAGTGGTACCTATGATAGACCTTGACTACATGCCTGTGGTCTATCGATTGATGGTCATTTTATTGATAATAGTGGCCATCCTGATGATAATAAATGTAAAGCGATTTGATCATCGATTTTATTTTCTTGCTTTTTTAAAATTAAGCCTGGTCATCTTTTATAATATGTTGATCATTCCTTATCAATACCTGTTCTTTACTTCGATATGGGTATCCATTGCAATATGCTTCGTGTATATGAATCATTTCGAAAAAATAGAAATAGAATTGTCATGAATAAACCTCCACAATATTTAAAGCGAAGTTTTGATGAAGCTATTGGATGTATTGATGACGCTGAAGTAATGACTCGAAAACATGATTCAGGATTCGAGCCATATAGAGGTGGCCCATATGCGAGTATGTATGTAGCTCAACCTTGGACGATCAGACAGTATGCTGGGTTTTCTACTGCTGAGGAAAGCAATACATTTTATAGGGATAATCTTATGGCTGGACAAAAGGGATTAAGTGTAGCATTTGATTTGGCTACCCATCGTGGGTACGATTCTGATCACATAAGAGTACAAGGTGATGTAGGCAAAGCTGGAGTAGCGATCGACAGTGTAGAGGATATGAAAATCTTGTTTGACCAAATACCTTTAGATCAGATTTCTGTATCAATGACAATGAATGGAGCAGTGATTCCAATTTTGGCATTCTATATTGTTGCTGCAGAAGAGCAAGGTATTGCTCCTCACCAATTATCAGGAACCATTCAAAATGATATACTCAAAGAGTTTTTAGTAAGAAACACGTATATCTATCCTCCCCTGGAGTCCATGCGATTGGTGACCGATATCTTTAAATATACTTCGATTCATATGCCGCGATTCAATCCTATCAGTGTAAGTGGTTATCACATGTTGGAAGCTGGAGCACCACCCCATGTGGAATTGGCTTTTACGCTTGCTGACGGGTATGAATATATCGAATATGGAAAAAAAACGGGATTGTCCACAGATGAATTCGTACCAAGGATATCTTTTTTCTTTGGTATAGGAATGGATTTATATATGGAGATAGCAAAACTACGCGCTGCTCGAATCCTCTGGTCCAGGTTGGTTACTCGCGCTGGTGGTACTACAACTCGTTCCAATGTATTACGGACACACTGTCAGACTTCAGGATGGTCACTTACTCAACAAGATATTTCTAATAACATTACACGTACGGCTATAGAAGCATTAGCAAGTGTATGGGGCGGGACTCAATCATTGCATACCAATTCTATGGATGAAGCGGTCTCTCTTCCGACGGTTGAAACTGCGGCCATTGCTAGAGAGACTCAATTATTCCTCCAAAAAAATTCGGGTATCATATCTTGGACGGATATTGCTGAAGGAAGTCAGCATATCGATCAATTGGTAAATGAATTAATAGATAAAAGTCAAACCTTAATACATGAGGTATTTGCACATGGAGGCATGACCAAGGCTATTTTATCAGGATATCCGCAACAGATCATTGCTGAAGCTTCAGCGCTACGACAAGCCAAAATCGATGCCGGTGAAGAAAAAATCATAGGTTTAAATAGCTTTACCTCAGAACATGAAGCCCCAATAAAATCCTTAAGAGTTGATCACGATCAAGTGATCAAGAATCAATTCAAGAGATTGCTACAGATAAAGAAAAGTAGGAATAATACTTTGGTAGCAAAAAATTTAAGGCAAATCACCAAAGCGTGTAAACAAACAAAGGTAAATATTCTAGAAGCTGCGATACAGGCAGCTAGAAATAGGGCTACCTTAGGTGAAATATCACAAGCCATAGAAAACCATTTTGGAAGGTATCAAGCCCCTCAATCCGGACTCACGAAAGTATATGGATCGAATAGTATGAATAATAAATATTTTAAGGCTGCTTGCAATAATGTAATTGCATTCGAAAAAGCCTATGGAAGAAGGCCCAGAATATTAATTGCAAAACTTGGTCAAGATGGTCACGATCGTGGAGCAAAAATCATAGCTTCTGGATTTGCCGACCTTGGATTCGATGTAGATATGGGCCCATTATTTCAGACTCCTGAAGAAACGGCAAGACATGCTATTGAAAATGATGTACATTTTATAGGCATCTCTACGCTGGCAGGTGCACATCTTAGTTTGATTCCTGAGCTGATAAATTTATTAAGACAAGCAAGGAGGGAAGATATCCATTTGATAGCCGGAGGCATCATTCCCGAACAAGATCATACTTATTTATTTGATCAAGGAGTGATTGCAATCTTCGGGCCAGGCACTAATCTTGCTGAAGCAGCATTACAATTGTTGAAGCTCATGCTTTGACTTAGTAAAATAATTCAACGCTGATTCGATCCGCAACATATTTTCCCTCTTGGGTCAATACATATGCTTGATTGCTTTCTTGTAAGTATCCTTGAGTGATTAGTGGCCTTACTTGTTTTTTGAAGTGATTCACATAAGGGAGGGGAAGATCATCGATATGTATGCCTTCGATAGTCCGGATACGAGTAAGTATATATTCATTGTATCGCATCGTATCATCCAATCGTTCTGTTTCAAAGTAGGATTGATGATCGTGGAGGGCTTGTAGGTATTGTGCATTATTAGATATATTCCAATGTCTACTACTTCCATCGTAAGAATGTGCCGATGGACCTATGCCGATATAAGGTTTACCTTGCCAGTAACTGCTGTTGTGTCTTGAACGAAAACCTGGTGTAGCAAAATTGGAAATTTCATATTGCTCAAATCCTGACAATGGAGCCATCATCATAAGATATTCGAATTGTGTAATGGTAGCATGCTCATCCGGCGCCGCTGATTTTTTATGCTCTATTTGATGGGCAAGTATCGTCTTTGGTTCGACGGTAAGCGCATAACAAGAGAGGTGTTGTATTTCTAATTCAAATGCTTTATTTAGATTATTTTCCCATTGCGTGAGGTTAGAGCCGGGTACTCCATAAATCAAATCGATGGTGATATTGTCAAAACCAGCTTGTTTACTATATTGAACCGCATGTATAGATTGTTGTGGAGTGTGTGCTCTATGCATATAGGTCATGTCTGCTTCGTAAAAAGATTGGATTCCTATGCTGAGTCGATTGATTCCCACTGCTCGCAATTGATCCAAATAAGTAATCGATAGATCATCTGGATTGGCCTCTAAGGTGATTTCTACATCGGAATCTAAAGCAAAAGTATCTCTCAAGTGAATTAATAAATCATTTATTTCGACACTAGTAAGAATAGAAGGGGTGCCACCACCAAAATAAATGGATTGGAAACTAGGACTACCTAAAAAAAACTTTTTTTGTTCAATTTCAAGATGTAAAGCAGCGAGTAATTTTTCTTTTAAATTTAGTTGAGTAGAAAAATGAAAATTGCAATAAGTACATGCTTGTTTACAAAAAGGAATATGAATATAGACGCCAGCCATGTTTAATAAGTAGCCAAAATACCATCTTCCACTTAACTTTGTGGTATAATGTCTTATAAATCGGCCTTAAAGATTCTGTTCTGGTTATTAATATGTACTCCGATTAGTGGGCAATCATTAAAATCATTGAATATTATCCTGGATACGGTCTATTCCACAATCACGGCTCCAGCTTCTTTTAAAAAATTGAAGTTAACTGAAGTTCAGCTTCAATCTATATTGAAAGAGTGGGTGGATTCTTTGCAAGACCAAGGTTTTCTGGAAGGGCATATTAAAAAATGGTATTCTACAGACACTTCACTTGCTTCTATTGTACATATCGGTCCAAAATATCAATGGACGATAGTAGCTCTGCAATCTATTTCCCCAGCGATTTTACCGTCCTTGAACTTAGGTACTGCTTGGATGGGTAAAAAAATAGAAGCCAGTGAATGTAATGCTTTCATGCAGAAGATTCTAATGGCCTTGGATGATCAGGGATATCCTTTTGCCCAAACTTTTCTGGACAGCAGTACGATCGCACTGGGGCAGATT
>JAYSTG010000479.1:0-8787 GCA_043719965.1 Saprospiraceae bacterium
AAAAAATAATCTAATCATAGCAATATGAAAAATCTATTAAAATATCCAAAAGCTTTATTACTGGCAGGTATGCTGCTTGTAGTTAATAACTCATGTACCGATCTCGACGAAGAGCTTTACTCCACAGTTACATTTGATAATTTTTTCAAATCGGACGAAGAGTTTATCTCTGCACTTGGAGCAGCCTATTCAAGCTTAATCGGGCTCATGGGCAGTCATAATGCAACATGGTCGATCCAGGAAGTGTCTAGTGATGAATTGATGATTCCTCAGCGCGGTGGTGACTGGTTCGATGGCGGGCAGTGGTTAAGAATGTTTCGACACGAATACTTGCCTAGTGAAGAATCATTCAATAATTCCTGGGGACAATTATTTGGAGGAGTAGCGGCTTGCAACAGATTGATCGAACAATTTTCCGCGATCCAAAGTGACCGTGCAAAGGCATTTGTATCGGAATTGCGATGCGTTCGTGCTTTGTTTTACTATTTACTCTTGGATTTATTTGGCAATGTTCCTATCGTAACTTCTTTTTCAGCTGCTGAAGCAAACCCTACTACTAAAACAAGGCCTGAAGTTTATGCTTTTGTTGAAAAGGAATTGAACGAAAGCATTCCATTATTGACTGCAGATGTGACTGGTGCTACCTATGCTCGCATGACCAAATGGGCAGCTAATGCCTTATTAGCAAAGTTGTATATCAATGCTCAACGGTATACAGGGACCGTTCAATGGGACAAAGCAATAGCTGCTTCTGATGCCATCATCAATTCAGGAAAATATAGCCTGGAAGAAAATTATTTTACCAATTTTAAGACGGATAATGCTAACTCTAAGGAGACTATATTTGCTATTCCTTATGACAAAGTATTTGCAGGTGGATTCAATTTGCCTCAGATGACTTTACATTATGAGTCTCAGAAATCATTTAATCTTACTGATCAACCCTGGAATGGATATTGCTCTTTGCAGGAATTTTATGAATCGTTTGAAGCCAGTGATGTGCGTAGAAGAAATCTTTTAGCTGGGCCTCAATTCAATGCTGCAGGTAAACAATTAGAAGATGGTGGAGCTGAAGCAAATGATCCAGATGGAAAAGGACTCAACTTTACACCAGCTATCAATGAGCATTTTCCGAATTGCCTTCGCCAGGCAGGTGCACGTGTTGGTAAATTTGAATATGCATCAGGTGCTACTCCAAACTTAAGCAATGACTTTCCTATCTTCCGCTTGGCCGATATCATGTTAGTAAAAGCTGAAGCGCTATGGAGGAAAAACGCTGGCGATGCAACTGCCTTAGCTATAGTCAACCAAATCAGAGCTCGAGGTAATGCATCAACGCTGACGGCTTTAAATGCTGATGTACTTTTAGCCGAGCGTGGTCGCGAGATGTTTGCAGAAGGATGGAGAAGACAAGACCTAATACGTTTTGAAAAATATGCTACTGCGCGTAGGTTCAAGCCATTTGATGCTAAAGGAGGCTGTTTGGAACTTTTCCCTATTCCTGCACCACAATTAGCTGCTAACAAAAGTTTGAAGCAAAACCCTTGTTATTAGACTTAATCTAAGTTTTCAAATCATATCAAAATCTGAGAGGCTGTCTCGCAATGGCGAGACAGCCTTTTTTTATGGGTGTGCCTTTAGTTCATTGAATTAAGTGAGTTTTAATAGTACTCACTCCACTCCCGAAATACTTTATTTATAGGAATTATTCCCATTTTTGCAAAAAAATCGTCAACCTCATGATCAAAGTCAACTGGGAGGGTGTGTATCCTGCCCTCACTACAAAGTTCAAAGAAGACCATAGCCTGGATCTTCCAGCATTCCAAAAACATGTCGAATTTCAATTGCACAGTGGAGTACACGGATTGATTCTGGGCGGTAGCTTGGGTGAGGCAAGTACGTTGAAACAAGAAGAAGTCAGCGAGCTATTAGCAGCAGCTAAAGCGATCTCCGGCGATCACATACCTATACTGGTTAATATCGCAGAGGCTTCTACTGCTGACGCCATACGGGCAGCTAAGTCCGCTGAAGCAAATGGAGCAGATGGCCTGATGTTACTGCCTCCCATGCGGTATAAAGCGGATGATCATGAAACCGTCGTCTATTTCAAGTCAGTAGCTGATCAGACGGAGTTGCCGATCATGATCTATAATAATCCCCACGACTATAAGATCGCTGTGACTATCGATATGTTTGAACAGCTCACTTTACATCCTAATATCCAGGCTGTCAAAGAAAGTAGCAGGGATATCACCAATGTCACTCGGATGATCAATGCCTTCGATAGCCGCTTTAAAATCATGGGTGGAGTAGATACTCTTGCATTAGAATGCCTCGTTGCGGGAGCTGATGGATGGGTTGCTGGTCTGGTCAATGCCTTCCCAGCTGAAACGGTTTCGATCTTTAATTTGATCAAAAAAGGGCGCATAGATGATGCGCTTATCATCTACAGATGGTTTATGCCTTTATTAGAGCTAGACATTCATCCCAAACTGGTACAATATATCAAACTCGCGGAAGCGGCCGTAGGAGTAGGTACAGAACATGTACGACCTCCTCGCTTAAAACTCACTGTCATCGAACGAATCCAGGTACTTTCTATTATCAACGATGCTATCCAAGCTCGACCTGACCTTAAGATTTACGAAGTATAATATTAACTCCGAAATAAAAAATGATTACAGAAAATATAGTAGGTTACCAAACCATAGGTGGAACACAGTCTATACAAAGTGTCCATGCTACGACTCGATCCCTGATGGATGAAAAATTCACTATTGCTGATCAGTCGACTATTGACCTCGCACTGGACAAAGCGAAGCATGCATTTCCGGTTTTTCGCAAATGGAGTCCGACTCAAAGAGCAGATCTATTGGATAAAATTGCACAGAATATCATGGCTCTGGGTGAAATACTTGTAAACAGAACAGTAGCAGAAACCGGTTTGCCGGAAGCAAGAATACTTGGAGAGCGTGGTCGAACAGTAGGTCAATTAAATATGATGGCCAATGCACTCCGCACTGGCAGTTGGGAAGAGAATTTTATAGACCTCGCCAATCCTGATCGGCAGCCTTTACCCAAGCCTGATTTGAGGAAAAGGTTGATTCCATTGGGACCAGTCGTAGTGTTTTCTGCGAGCAATTTTCCATTAGCTTTTTCGACTGCGGGTGGTGATGTCGCTAGTGCCCTTGCAGTTGGTTGCCCAGTGATAGTAAAAGCTATCGATTCACATCTAGGCACCAATGCTTTAGTCGCTGAAGCAGTCATGCGAGCTGCTCAATCATTGGGTGCACCGGATGGAGTATTTTCATCTTTATATGGGTCAGGTCAAGAGATGGGCCAGCTATTGGTGAAAGATGCTCGCGTTAAAGCAGTAGGATTTACGGGGTCCTATCGAGCAGGTAGAGCCATCATGGACGCCTCCGCAGCTCGTCCCGAACCGATACCGGTCTTTTGTGAAATGGGAAGTATCAATCCGGTAGTGGTGATGGCATCAGCTCTGGATCGACGAGCAGCTTTCATCGGGGAACAACTCGGTGCATCGATGACACAAGGCGTGGGACAGTTTTGTACTAAGCCTGGACTTATCCTGGTCGAAGCAAGCAATCAGTTCAATACTTTTTATAAAGGCTTACTGGATAAAGCTGCAGCCATGCCAGCTTCTCCCATGCTCAATAAAAGAATACAAAGCAGTTTTGTCAAATCTTTACAGGCACTCTCTCAAGAAATGCCTTTGATCAATATGAATGATGAAGCCAACGGTTCGCATTTAATGAAAGCAGCATTTGCAGTGGTCTCCGGTAAAGATTTTATAGACCACCCTGGCTGGCATCAGGAAGTATTTGGCCCATTTGCGATCGTGATCAAATGTGATGATCATGCACAAATCGAGCAGATCATTCAATCCTTATCCGGCCAATTAACTGCTACGATATGGAGTGAACCTGATGATCCGTCCAATGATAAAATCATAGATATCCTCGAACAATCCTCTGGACGAATAGTCTGGAATGGGGTACCTACAGGTGTTGAAGTATGTGATGCACAGATGCATGGCGGGCCATTCCCTGCCACGAGCCATCCCTATTTTGGAGCGGTGGGTCTTGGGTCTATGAAGCGATGGTGTCGGCCGGTGGCGTATCAAAATTTTCCTGTTCATTTGTTACCTACTGAATTGAAAGGGTAATCGGACTCGCCATAGCTCGTGGCGAAATCTATGTATTTTTTAGACATTTCGCCACGAATAACCTAAAATATCGTGGCGAAATCGATCAGTAAATGCCGCATTTCGCCACGAATAATTAAAAAGATCATGGCGAAATCTGTATATTTGATATACATTTCGCCACGAATAATAGTCCAACATATGATCGGCAGAGCAGAAGAAATCAAAATCATGCAAGACTTATTATCTGCAAAAGAGTCTGATTTGCTAGCAGTTATAGGTCGACGGAGGGTGGGAAAAACGTATATGATCGAGCAGGTATATCGAGATCATCTCATTTTTAATTTTACTGGAACCCAGGATGCCCTAATGTCCAATCAGTTGGAGAAATTTACCGAAAAACTAGCTCATTATAGTAAAAACAAGACCCAATTAAAGATCCCCATTTCCTGGGCTGAAGCATTTAAACAATTGAAATCGTACGTTGAAAGTTTACGTAAATCAGCAAAGAAAAAAGTAATTTTTTTTGATGAAGTGCCTTGGATAGCATCCCGCGGATCTGGGTTTTTAGAAGAATTTACTTATTGGTGGAATGATTGGGCTGTAAAACAAAACCTATTGGTAGTAATTTGCGGATCGGCAGCAACTTGGATGATCGATAAAGTGATCCGAAGCAAAGGCGGCTTACACAATAGAGTGACCAAACAAATCAATGTGTTACCATTCACCCTATCGGAAACCCAAGCTTTTCTACAAAGTAAAAACATTAAAACAGACCATTATCAAACCATTCAACTTTATATGGTTCTGGGAGGTATACCTCATTATTTAAAAGAAGTACAATCCGGGGAGAGTATAGCTCAAGCCATTCAGAGGATCTGTTTTAAATCCAGTGGCACCCTACATCATGAGTTTCATAACCTATATGCTGCATTATTCGATAAGTATAAAAATCATCAAGCCGTCATCAAAGCATTGGCATCGAAACATTATGGTATGACCAGAAGTGAGATTGGAAAAGTAACTAAACTAGGCGTCGGAGGAGGGTTGACCAGGATCTTAGAAGAATTGGAAGCATCTTCGTTTATAATATCTATTTCTCCCTATGGTAAGAAAAAAAAGAATACCCTTTTTCGATTGGTCGATGAGTATAGTTTATTCTATATCAAATATATCGAAGGACAAGTTGCTGGGCATCGAAATACCTGGCTTCGACTTTCATCTGATCCTAGCTATAATATTTGGCAAGGGTATGGATTTGAAAATATCTGCATCAAACATGCAGAAGCTATAAAAAAAGCCATTGGTATATCGGGCATACAGTCAAGTGTCCATAGTTATTTTGAGCGACCTTCAAATGAATTGAAAGGATTACAAATCGATATGCTCATAGATCGAGCGGATCGTGCGATCAACCTATGTGAAATGAAATTTTATGACGATGAAGTGACCATCAATGAAAGTATGGCAGATAATCTACGCAAAAGGCGATCCCTATTCAAAGAAAGATCAGGCACTAAGAAAATGGTATTTAATACCTTGGTTACCACCTATGGGGTACATAAAAACCAATTTAGTCTAGCGCAAGTGGATCAGGTCGTGACGATGAATGCTCTCTTTGACCTTGATCGATTTTGATATTTGAAATATGTTTCAAAACAGAGTAAAGCCGAAAAAACTGAATTCCATCACACATTATTAATGGACTAAAAAAATTGGGTCAACTCATCCTGGATACAACCTCGCAGGGGTTAAACAACAATTAAAAAAGGCAAAACCTGTTGGGTTTAAATCCGAAAACTGAAATACAACTCACATATCAATGGACTAAAAAAAATTGGGTCAACTCATCCAGGATACAACCCCGCAGGGGTTAAACATCAATAACAAAAGGCAGAGCCTGTTGTTATTGATGCGACAAGTCTTATCAACCCTGAAGGGGTTAAACCATAAAATTTAGAAATGAAGTTTTATGATACATAAGATATTTGAATTTTGTTTCAAAACAGGGTAAAGCCGAACAATAGAATTACCAATCAAAGTGATTGATACACTATAACCTTACTGTCATTCAAAAAAATAGAGAATAAATTAATTATATTAAATATTGATAATTAATTTATTACAAATTATATAATTAACAACTATATTAAATATTAAAAATCAATGAAATATAAGTTATAAAATATTTTAATATTTATAAATCCTGTTTATATTTACGGTCCAAACCACGTATCAGAAGACAAATTATATAGGACCCATGGGCAAGAAGCAAAACAGTAAACCGTTCTGGAAAAGGATTAACCTTAAAGATGAACGATGGACCAAAGTAATGGGGTTGATGACCCTATTTTTTTCAGTGATATTACTGATCAGTATGATCTCCTATCTATTCACCTGGAGATATGATCAGGATAAAGTATTAAATTTTTCATGGAAAATATTTCTTCAAAAAGACCTTGTAGTTGCTAATATATTCGGGCGATTAGGCGCTTACCTTTCTCATCAAGTGATTTATTGGAGCTTTGGACTTCCAGCTTTTGTATTGGTCTATATAGCTCTGATGTATACCTGGAAATGGGTACGTAATGCTAAATATAGTCTCACCATGAGGACCTTAAGCGCATTATGGATCATGCTCTATGGATCTGTGTTTTTGGAGACCTTGTTAGGTAAGTTTGCCTTCCCATTTGGCGGAGCTGTAGGAGAATGGATTGCATTTTATTTGCGAAATATGATTGGATTGGTTGGGCTTTTGGGCCTTCTATTTTTGATCATAGGTATACTTTGGATGTGGAATTACAATCCTGATCTATCTACCTTGCAACTTCCATCCATGCAATTTGCTGGTTCGGAGAAAGAATCCAATACTGGTTTTAATCTAGGGTCAGCATTGAATTTCTTTAGAAAATCAAACGTGCAGGCTGAAGATCCTACTGCATTGGCTGACACCGATGTGTCAATCGGGAAGCCTATTGAACACACGGATCCAATCTCAAAAAGAAAAATAATAGACCTTGACTTTGAAGACCATGTAACGGAGACTTCATCTCCAAAAATGGAAGTCGTCGAACCTGATATCTACAAACCGCAATATCCAAATCTCCATGAACTCAGGCTCAACGAACCAATCTTAGAATTTGAAGAAATAGGAGTAGCAGCATCGACGATCAGTCCTACTCTAGACTTAGAAGATGCATTGCAGTTGGAGATCAATCAAGAAATGGATATCACTCCTTTGGTCGCGCTGGAGCCCATTTTAGCTGAAGAGGAAGCGAAGCTGTCTGCTGAAAAATACGCCAACCTCCAACCTTATGATCCGGATTCAGAATTATCCAAATTCCAATTACCCTCAGTAGAATTACTTCAAGACTATGCAGATCAAAACTTTGAAATCGACCGAGCTGAACTGGAAGCCAATAAAGATCAGATCATCGAGACCCTGATGCATTATAAGATTGAGATTACGAAAATAAGAGCTACCGTAGGACCGACAGTCACTTTATACGAAATCATTCCTGCTCCTGGTGTCCGTATCTCCAAGATTAAAAACCTAGAGGACGATATAGCATTAAATCTTTCGGCGCTCGGTATACGGATTATAGCTCCTATACCCGGTAAAGGGACTATCGGTATCGAAGTGCCCAATAAGAAAAAACAAATCGTAAGTCTTAAAGAAGTATTGATCTCTGAAAAATTCCAACAATCAAAGATGGACTTGCCTATAGCACTTGGTAGGACTATCGCCAATGAAGTATTTGTGGTCGATCTGGCTAAGATGCCTCACTTACTCATAGCAGGTGCTACTGGTCAAGGTAAATCAGTTGGTATCAATACCATCCTGATGTCATTGCTATATAAAAAACATCCTTCTCAAGTCAAGTTGGTATTAATAGATCCAAAGAAAGTAGAATTATTTCCGTATGCTAAACTGGAAAACCATTTTCTAGCCTACTTGCCAGATCAGGACGAACCGATTGTAACTGAAACTAAAAAAGTAATTTTTACACTGAATTCGTTGTGTATAGAAATGGATACTCGCTATGATTTATTGAAAAAAGCGGAGTCCAGAAATATTAAAGAATACAATAAGAAATTCACAGCCAGACAACTTAATCCTGAAAAAGGACATCGATATCTTCCGTTTATAGTATTGGTCATCGACGAATTTGCTGATATGATCATGACTGCTGGTAAAGAAGTAGAGTTGCCTATTGGGCGATTGGCACAGTTAGCCCGTGCAGTAGGTATACATTTAATCATTGCAACACAAAGACCTTCGGTCAATATCATTACCGGGGTAATTAAAGCCAACTTCCCAGCACGACTGGCATTTAAAGTGCCATCTAAAGTAGACTCCAGGACTATACTGGATACAGGAGGTGCAGACCAATTAATAGGTAGTGGTGACATGTTACTTAGTGTAGGCGGAGATATGATTCGATTGCAATGTGCTTTTGTTGATACTCCAGAGGTTGAAAGCGTTTTAAATTTTATACATGATCAACGTGGATTTTCTAAACCATATTTCTTGCCTGAATACACTGGAGAAGATGGACCTGAAGGAGCCGATAAAGCTATCTTGGAGGACCTCGATGATATGCTGGATGAAGCCGCACGAC
>JAYSTG010000480.1:0-3198 GCA_043719965.1 Saprospiraceae bacterium
GGGTTAGGAGGCTCCGCAGGAAATCCACTTGGCTGTAATGGAATAAAACCGGAGCCCTCAGCGTGTATTCCAAACCTTAAAGAAGTTAGTTTTGTCAACACCGCTTTCAATGCCTTGAATCCATTTCCTAGCTCCACACCCATTCAATTAATCAATGGAATATTGTCAGCCCGTCCCAATAGGCTTGGTCAATTTGTTTTTGGCCTTTGTGTAAAAGAATATAGAAATGGAGTCCTACTCACACTATTACGAAGAGATATTCAGGTCAATTTTGCGCAATGCAATCCTTTGTTGGAGGCTAGCGTTCAATCCAACGGGCGCTTCGGTGATACAGCTGTAATACTCCATTGCAATGGCGATAATCCAATTAAAATTATCAATCAAAGTAAAGACCCACAAAATATAAAAACAGTGTACTGGGAGTTTAAAAGTCCTATTAATAAAATTATTATCGACTCTACCTTTGATTTTTCAAAACTCTTTCCTGACGCCGGCTTGTACAAAGGAAAACTGATCCTAAACAAAGGAAATGAATGTTCAGATTCTGCGTATCTCCTAGTATTCTCCAATAAAATGGTCAGTGGTCCGATCAATGCCAATTATGATTCTTGCAATAATGCTCCAGTAGTGTTTTCTTTGCCTGGTAATTCCTTGCTTACCACATGGGATTACGGAGATAGCACCAGTGGTGTCAGTTTGAGCCATCAATATGCACGGCCGGGGAAATACATTGTAAAAGCAATCACTAAAACTACTGTTCCAATGACCATCCTCAATTTTTCATCCGTCTGTAGTGATACTTCATATTATACCATCAATATTTTTCCAGCTCCATCTGCATTAAGCCTGACAACAAAGGATTCTGTTTTTTGTTACCCTCGAAATTTAATATTGAGTCTTAATGAAGTCAATGATGCTCGATATCAATATCAATGGTCATTGAGTAATGGTAGATCTTTTATTGGCAACATGCCATCTATATTATTAGATAAAGCGGAGACCTTTAAAGTTAGTTTAAAGCTCACCTCTCCCAATGGTTGTATGGTCCAAAAAAATTTCACACCGACTTTTATTACTAAGGAAAAGCCCAGGGCTGCTTTTGATGTAATGAATGACAAACTCAATCTTCGCAATCCGACGATAGAGATCACCAATCGATCCCTTAATGCAAAAACTTATCTCTGGGATTTTGGCAATCAGAAGTCCTCCACCCAGATCAATCCGATGCATACCTATGATCGTATAGGTTCATATAAAATAAATCTTGTTGCTTACCATGAAAATGGTTGTACAGATTCTATAGCCAGGGTCATCACTATAGGAGAAATCACCGATTTTTATATGCCGAATATTTTTACTCCCAATGGAGATGGCTTGAATGATGAATTGATACCTGAAGGCATCAGTAGTTTCGCCTCCTATGAATTTTCTATCTATGATCGATGGGGAAGCTTGCTTTTTTTATCGAATGATTTATTGCAAGGATGGGATGGAAAATCTACTAAATCCACGCGGACTCCGGCTGCTGATGGGGTTTACATTTATCAGATTCAGTTTACTACTGAAGAAGGAGTTAAAAAAATTGTAAAAGGTTCTGTAACTTTAGTTCGATGAATAGATCAATTTATCTCCGAATCGCCTTTTTGTACATTAGCCTCCATGTAGTGATCGGTAATGTTTTCGGAAGGCATATCATAGGGAGTGATTTCTATTATGAGTGTAAAGGTGAAGGTCGAGCCAACACTAAAAAATATAGTTTTCACCTCGATGTATACAGGGATTGTAGTACAAATATTTTATTCAACCCAAACGCTGCTTTTGGCATCTATGCTTTTTCCGCATCTGGTGGCTACCGATTTGTAGATCAGTTTAATGTAGGTCATAGCCCTGTATCCAGAGTACGTGCAGATCAAAATCCTTGTATCATTATCCCACCAAACGTATGTGTCGAAACTACTGATTATGAATTCACGATAGATCTCCCTATCATAAATGAAACGTATGTCATTTTTTATATCCAATGTTGTCGCAATAGGACTATTTTGAATATCCCAAATCCCGGTACTACCGGTGCTACTTTTTTTATCGAAATTAGTAATGCCGCCCAAGTATCTTGCAATAATAGCCCTCGGTTTAAGACTTTTCCTCATATCGTTATATGTGCAGATTTTCCACTGATATTCGATCATAGTGCAAAAGATGCAGAAGGCGATTCTTTAGCCTATGAGTTTTGCCCTTTGTTGGCAGGTGGAGCCGGCGGTGGAGGCGGCGGTGGCTTCCCTGGCGGTCAAAATGGATGCCAAAGCCCAACACCTGATCCCAGATTGTGCCCTCCGCCATTTGCCTATTTGAGCTCCGTGGCTGGATTTTCATATTTAGATCCGCTTGGGCCAAGTGTCATTCAATTAAACCCAATCACTGGGCTCTTAACCGGCAGCCCGAAAGAATTAGGTCAATATGTAGTCGGGGTCTGCGTAAAAGAGTTTCGAAACGGTGTACTTATTGGATCTATTCATCGAGACTTTCAGTTTAATGTAACCGTTTGTGAACAAGCCGTTCACGCCAAAATAAAAGCCGACAGTATCAATGGCAAACAATTTACCATTAATTATTGTGGGGATAATGAAATTCAGTTTACGAATGAAAGCTTTACTCAGGAATACATTAAAAATTATTATTGGGAGTTTAAACCAAAATCCAACCTCAGTGGTAGTACTAGCCTGACTAGTGACAGTCGACATGCTAAGATTACATTTAATACTCCTGGCCAATACAAAGGCATGATGATTGTCAATAGAAATGCAATAGTCTGCAATGACACCGCATTCATTAACTTAAACATAATACCGTCGGATATCAAATCGGATTTTACTTTTGATTATGATAAGTGTTCGACTGCCCCTATAAAATTTACGAATAAATCATTCGGCAAAATCACTCCTATAAAAACCTATGCCTGGGAATTTGGCAATTCAAAAACTTCAACAGTAAACAGTCCCTCTCACCTATTCGATAAACCCGGGGATTACAACATCAAGCTCACCGTCACCGATGGACTACTATGTAAATCCGAAAAAAGAAAACCACTTTCATATTTTCCCTCCCCTGCTCTGCTGGACATCCTGCCCGATAAGTTCAGGGCATGTGTACCAGCCAGAATAAAATTTGATAATTTATCCATACCCTTGGACTCCACTT
>JAYSTG010000049.1:0-5735 GCA_043719965.1 Saprospiraceae bacterium
CTAACTAAGATGAAATTAACATATTACGGCCACTCTAGTTTTAGTGTGGCATTGGGGCAATCTAACTTGCTTTTTGACCCTTTTATTGTTGGAAATGAACTTGCATCGCATATTGATATTAATTCAATCAAAGCTGATTATATAGTATTGAGTCATGGTCATGCTGACCATGTAGCAGATGCCATCCAAATAGCCAAAGCAAATAATGCGACCATCATAGCAGCATATGAAGTAGCCGTCTGGGCAGGTAACCAGGGTTGCAAATATCACCCTATGAATACTGGAGGTAAATGGAAGTTTGATTTTGGAACAGTGAAATGTGTATCTGCCGTTCATTCATCTTCCTTACCTGATGGTACCTATGGTGGCAACCCCTTGGGGTTCGTAATAGATGCAGAGTAAGGATGCTTTTATTATAGTGGAGACACTGCTCTTACCTATGATATGAAGTTGGTTCCCGGCTATAAGAAGATTGATTTCGCTGTCTTGCCAATAGGCGATAATTTTACCATGGGTATTGATGATGCCGTAGAAGCATGTAAGTATATAGTATGTAATAAAGTGGTAGGTGTTCATTACGATACCTTCGGCTATATAAAAATAAACAAAACTGAAGCTTTTATTGCTTTTAAAGCTCAAGATATCAAGTTGTTATTGCCAGAGATAGGACATACAATAGAAGTGTAGCCCGATATTAAACTTAAGTGGATATGCATGTAACTTTTATCTAGCTATTTCGTCTAATTTTAAATCTTAGAATGTCTTCAAATTTATTTTTCTTTGAGCTTCATAAAATAAGGTAGAATGAAAAATCATGTATTGTTTAGAGTATTTGGAAGTTTAGTTTTTATATCTTATATACAGTGGTCTTTTGGGCAAACGGAGATACCCAAAGGTGTCAATGAATTATTAGTCAAACACACTTGTTTTACTTGTCATAAACCAGACGCAAAACTAATAGGGCCATCTTGGATCGATATTGCTGCCAAAGGCATGAAAAAAGCAGACTTTGTTAAAGCAGTCTATGCCCCAAACCTAGCTAACTGGCCGGGTTATCCTCCCATGATGCCGATGCCTCAGGTTCCTAAAAAGGATTTGGAGAAAATAGCTGATTGGATAGTGAAAATTAAACCGAAATAGGTTTTTAGATAAGAGTGCGACGCCAAATAAGCCGACAAGTCGGTATTCCTGATGGAACCCTCAATATTGACAACAATCCTGTAGTAAATAGTATTAAGCCCATTGCTATTGGTCGTAGAAATTACTTCCTCATTCGCTGGTTGTTTTGATGATGCTCACCTGCGCCACTCTTTATTAATTAAGAGTTAAATACTTTTGTTTATTTTGAAAAACAAGTTTTAGGCTCATAATCATTTGTCAAAAGATCATTATGGATGGACAAAGATAAAATATTATAGAATAGAATCATACAATTTAGATGGCTACGGGTCGATGGTCAATAGGCAAGGCGATACCCGACTCCTGCCCGATCAATCCTGTCGTATCGACTTAGATGTTGATGCCGAGGCAATCAAAGCTAAAAATGGGTGTTATTTTCCGGAACAGGTGGGGTAGATGGTATAGTGGATAAGACTAAGAAGAGTAAGGAGAAGAAGTGTAAGTGAGATAGACAAATGTCGAATTATTCGAATTATTTGAATGACGAATGGGGCGTTTTGTCATTGGCTAAAAGTACCCAAGAATACGAAGAGCAGATGGTATTCATAAATATCTTTTCTATGTCCAAGAGTTATATTCTTCTGCACACCCCCTTCATGGCCATTCCCGACAGTTTTAACTTATGGTGCTAATACAATAAGCGATAATGTTCTAAAAACCGATGGAGTATCAGTTTATCCTAATTCTCTGACTAAGTCAATATCCACAGATCCAGTTGGCAAGGTCACCAGTATTTTGTTGATAAATTGGGAAGACAAATACTTTCTCGAAAAGTTGATCCTAATAGTATCTATTCTATCGCTGATACTTATACCCAATATGATGATAAGGGTCGGGTAAGTAAGATCATTCCACCAGATGTTCCACCTAGTTCCAGTGGTCTCATATTCCAATATTTATACGATGGTGAGGATAAAATTATCTATAAAAAAGTACCTGATGCTACTGTTGCCACTGACATACTTTATAATAATCAGGATTTGTCTGCTTTAGTGAGAGTGCCTCACGTTACTAATCAATGGCATGGTACCAAGCATGATGTATATGGAAGACCAAAGGTGACTGGGCTTTTAAATGTTGCCTCACCAGTTGCCAATACTTTTGCAATCGCAGCTGCAGATACTCTAAGCGTCTCCAGATACGATGGAAGTTTTTTTAATTCGAGTACAGTGAATAATGCAGCAATCTATCGAGGTAAAATGTCAGGAAACAAAGTAAAAATATTAGGGATAGCATCAATTGAAGTAATCCGAAGGTTCTGATCGAATAAAATTACCAAATTTATTGTGTGAAGAAAGCCAAACTCAACATTATTCCAATAGAAGTATACTTCAATTCCCTTGTCATTTCAAGTTTTGAAAGGAATAGTTAAGGGCTTGAAAATTGGAGGTCACTATTTGTGACCTCCAAATAGGACAAACTACTAACTCGTTTAGTTTTGCCTCCAAATCGGATTCAGGGACAACCTCGCTGAATATCTAAAACCAGCTATTGAGGATAGGAATAAATCAGATGAACCGTACTTTCTCATTGCACTAGGACAATTCGGCAAGGTTTCAAAAACGGTAAAAACCTTGACGGTTTGTCCGGATGAATAATCATCGCAATAAGATTAAAATTACTTCTAGTGATAGATAAATGATGGCATAACCTCCGAGGTTTGCCACCAAATCGGAATCAAGGACAAACCTCGACGAATATCCATTACCAGCTTCTGATTATACTAGTACAGCAAATGAACCGTATTTTCTCATTGCACTCAGACAATTAAACAAGGTTTATATACTGTAATAACCTTGGCGGTTTGTCCGATTGAATAACCATCGCGATAAGATTAAAATTACTTCTAGTGATAGATAAATGATGGTATAACCGCCGAGGTTTGCCACTAAATTTGAAATCATGGACAAACCTCGCCAAATCCCTTACTTCCTCCTCGCCCTCACAAATATCGAAGCCGATTTAAAAGGCACCCTAGTCGTCAATCCATTAAACACAAACTTCAATAAAAAAGCCTTAAGCTTGCCCTGAGGCAATACATCCATAGGAGCCATGATATAATCCATACTCAAGACCTCAAAGCCATGAGACTGTAGTAATTTTTTGATCCGCGATTTGGTATAAATGCGGGCATTGGCATAGCGCTCATGGATAGGGCGGGGTAGCCATGAGAAAAAGGGTACTCGATTCCAGGATAAAAAGGGGAGACTGGCACCGTGAGTTTCGAAGATCCACCATTTATTAGGTACTGAGATAGCGGCAAGACCTCCAGGCACTAAAAGTTGGTATAAAGCTTTCACCTGTGCTTCATCCTGAAGATGTTCGATGACTTCAAAACATATCAAACGATCAAAGATCTTAGCCAAGTCAGGGTGAGCCAGGTCCAGATATTGAACTTCGCAGTTGGCAAGCTGAGTATCATTTATAGCTGCCTGCGTATCTTTTATATTTTGATCTTCTATATCCACACCTAGCACATGTTTAAATTTTGGAGCTAAAGCAGTGAGTGTAGCTCCATTACCGCACCCTACCTCGATCATGGTATGACCAGGATGTACAAAATCTTGAAATGCATGGATCAAATCTATCCTTAGTTGAATAATCAAGTCTGTAGCATCTGCAGGTCGACCTAAGTAATGGGAGTCTTTGAAGAGTTGAGATGGAACCCGGGAGGTGTATGACATGACCTTAATGGAAGATATAGGAACCTCAAAAATAGGTAAAAAGACATGGATACGAATGGTCGCACGCCCGACCTCATGAAAATCCAAACTAATTATACCTGGACCTATTGTTGCAATGAGAGGTCAAACTCCCCTCACTCGAGCTTCGCATAGGGTGGTAGGTACCCATGTATTTTCATATTATTATTTTGCTTAATATTACATCTTCAAATATGAAAAATTTTGCACTCATAGGTGTAGCTGGTTTCATTGCACCCAGGCACCTAAAAGCCATCAAGGAGACTGGCAATAATCTGATAGCGGCTGTGGATAAATTTGATTCTGTGGGCGTCATGGACAGTTATTTTCCTGCATGCCATTTTTTTACAGAATTTGAGCGGTTTGACCGTCATATCGAAAAAATCCGGCTCAAAGGCACCCCCCTGGATTTTGTATCCGTGTGCTCACCCAACTATCTTCATGATGCCCATATCCGATTTGGTCTGAGACAAGGCGCTGATGTGATCTGTGAAAAACCTATAGTCCTCAATCCTTGGAATATTGAGGCACTTATGAATAAAGAGCAGGAGACTGGTCGAAAGGTATACACCATACTGCAACTCAGGTTACATCCCGCTGTCATCGCTCTTCGTGAACAAATACAGGCTAGTCCCGCACAATATCGGGAGATGGATCTGAGATACATCACCTCGAGAGGGAAATGGTATCATGCATCCTGGAAGGGAGACATCAGTAAAAGTGGGGGCATAGCAACTAATATAGGAGTGCATTTTTTTGATATGTTATGCTGGATGTTTGGTGAAGTCAAAGAGAATATCGTATTGCAGCATACAGAAGATACAGCACAGGGCATACTAGTTTTTAATCAAGCTAAAGTGAATTGGTTTTTAAGCATTGATGAAAATACCTTACCCGAAGATGTAAAAAAACAAGGTAAACGAACTTACAGAAGGATTACGATCGATGGAGCGGATTTTGAATTCAGTGAGGGGTTTACAGATCTTCATACCAAAAGTTATGAAAAGATATTGAAGGGACATGGTTTTGGATTGGAGGATACGATACCATCGATTAATATCGTAGCAGACATTAGAAAAAAATTGCTCAAATCATAAACGATAGGATATGCAGGACAAGATAATGAAATTGATCAAGGCACACGGCTTGATCCTGGTGTTTTTCTTCTTGATTTCATTGATTACTTTTTTACCTGCTTTGCAGGACAAAGTATTGCGTCAGGGTGATGTGACCAGTTGGGAATCCATGGCGCATGAGGCTATAGAATACAATAAGGTACACCGTGAACCCACACTCTGGTCTAATAGTATGTTTGGTGGTATGCCACTGTTTCAGACGGTATCTCCGGTCAAATTAAATCTACTGGCTTATGTGGATGGCCTTCCACATCTGATGTCATCCAATCTTATAGCCAGGTGGTTCGGATTCTTAGTACTTGCATATTTGGGATTATTGTTTTTTGGAATCAGCCCTTGGGTGGCAGCATTTTGTGCTTATGCGATCACATTTAATACTGGCAACCTTACCATCCTCGAAGCGGGTCATCTTACCAAACTCCAGGTACTTGAATATGCTACTCTATTTTTCGTGGGTGTCTTATTGGTATTTAGAGGCAGATACGTGTTAGGAATTATCTTATATACTTTATCATTAGGTATACAGATCTATCACAATCACGTACAGATGACTTATTTTTTGATGTTTTCTCTCATGCCATTCATCATCGTGATCGCCATCGAAAAGATCAAGCAAGGAGAAATAAAACAATTACTTAAATCCATAGGTCTATTGGTTATAGGCAGTCTTTTTGGTCTACTCTCTACAGCAGGAAGGATGATCACGACGCAGCAATAT
>JAYSTG010000481.1:0-3193 GCA_043719965.1 Saprospiraceae bacterium
TTGACGCTGCCGGTGCGTTGGTAGTAGTTTCTTCCTTAGCGGATTGTTTACATCCGACAAGTATGGTTAAAGTAAGAAAACAAAAAAGAGTAATTCGGATTCTCATGGTTAATAGGATTAAGGTTATGATTCTTTTTATGGATTACTATAGTCATTTATTCAAGTTTTTGATTTGCTGTCGTCTCGTTCGGGACATCCCAGCGGCTTGCACACAACGTTCGAGGCTTTGTGCAGTTGGGGAATTGGCCAACTGTCTGCCCGGAGCTGAAGCTAAATTTATAACTAAAAGCCGAAGTTAACCAACAAAAGCCCGGCAGAATTACGTCCGCCGAATATGAAGCTTGGACATGCACTGCCGATGATTGCTTAAATGTCATGCCCCAATTGCACAAAACCTTTTGTAGCGGTAGTTTTATTTATAGGCTATTGCTGCACTTGATGGTCCAGCCAATGGAATAAGAGAAGTTGATTTGAAACCAACTTTATTTGCCCATTTATTGAAGTCAGCAAAGGTGTAATCAAAACCTTTACCTGTTTCAATCAGCATATTCAAACTCATCATCAAACCGAAAACATTCTTGTTCCTCTCATCATCTATTACTCCTTCAATAGCTACAAAAGCACCACCATTTGGTAAAGCATCAAAAGCTTTCTGCATCAACATTATTTTGGTTTCTTCATCCCAGTCGTGCAAAATATTTCCCATTACTACAACATCGGCATGGGGTATTGCATCTTTAAAGAAATCACCTTTTCCTGTTTTTACACGGTCGGCTAATTGAAACTGTTGTATAGTTGCATTGGCAATGGGTTCAACAGGAGGTAAATCCCATGTGGTGCAATTCATGTGTGCCTGATGTTTGGCTACCATCAATGAAAGTAATCCTGCTGACCCTCCAACATCAACCAATGTTTTGTATTTAGAGAAATCGAACGCTTGTGAAAATGCCATAAAGTTTCCCATTTGAATTCCACTCATTGCATGAATAAATTCTTTTAACCTGTCAGCATCGGAATATAAGACTTCAAATAAATTTTCTCCTTTTTTTGCTTCATTTTGAGGAAGACCAGTCAATAATCCTTCTTCAAGATTTCCCCAAAAACCATAGAGTCTATTGTTTAGCATTTCCAACATACCACCAATATAAGTGGGTTTGTTTTTGTCTAGAAAAAAGTCAGTGTTGATGCTGTTTGAATATTTTGCAGTTTCTAGTAAGCCCTCTCTATTAAGAAATCCAAATGTTGTTAAGGCATCTAAATAGTCAAACACATTTCGGTCTGTGCAACCAAGTCCCAAATGGGATTTAATTTCAGTTGCCGACATACTTGTTCTTTCGGCAAGTGTTGTAAAAAGTTGAAATTTTACTGCACTCAAAAGGATTTTTGAAGCCCAAAAACCTGTGCCAATTTGCATAATGCTTTCAGGATTGGGTTGATTACTTTGTTGTTCCATTTTTTTATGATTTGTTTTTTTGCCTACTCTGTTCGGTTTTCGGCTTACCCGTTTTTTTTATAATTGAATTTATGTCTTTCTGTTTGATGTGTAATGTCGCCTAAAAATTACCGCTAACGGTTTCGGGCTTGGCGAAGGTGGCGATTTTCACCACAAATGTTGATTCGGAGAACCAATGTTTGATTAACCACAAATGTGTCTGCGGAGCAATGAACCGCCACTTTTGCCAAACCCGTGTTATGCGTTCGTGCTACTGCTCGTTCGGAGTTCGTCTGCCCGAAGTTCGCACAACTGTTTATTAGAAGTTCTTTATTCATCATCGTCCAACTAAACATAGTTACTAAACAAACCATACAAGAATTCATAAACTACTTTTGCTATTGAACGCCACGAATTGCTGTCAAACAAAAGGGTTTCAATTATATTTTCAACGATAATTAACAAGCCGATGTAACTTAGCACGGGATGCACTTTACCGTTTTTTATTTTATCCCATATCCAAGCAAACACAATAAAGCTATCACTTAAAACAACTGCAAACCAAATGTCTGGTCGTGATACTGATGGAAAATAATGACGAAAACGAAACCATGCAGGCCAAAGAACAACAATAATTGCAAGGAGCATAAACCTTTTATGTCGTTCAGATTTTTTGCGATTGATTATGGCAGCGAAAACCAGACTAAGGAAAATAATTGCTGTCGTGCAAGTTCCTAACATTCCAGAAATTACTGTTTCTCCTAATCCTTCCTTCAAATCTCTTTTTACTTGGTAAACTCCTGCTGGAAGCATTGTTAAAGCAACACCCAACGCAAGGAAAATACCCAAATAGCCAAGTGTCATGTGAATGCGATAGCTTTTAAAATGAATCAGATTCGTTTGTGTTAAGTAGAAAATTATCCAACTGAAAGCGAAAGTGCCATGTAAGTAAATTACAAATGGGGCTTTAAAAGTCCCAGCTGATACAGGCATTATAAATGTTGTCGCAAATCCAACTAATACAGCAAATAATCCAATCCATCCCATGATGAGAAAGAATGATGGCTTGTTTCTTTTATTGGTTACTTCAGGCATAATTAGTCGTTATTTTTGTCTGTTCGTTTCTTGCAGAATGTTTCAAGTTAGCAGGTCGCCCCAAGCATGACGCATAACGATCGAGTATTTGCGAAGGCAGGGAATTCATTGCTCGTCTGCCCGGTACAAATGCCCAATTGAATATATATTGATGAAGTTAAAAACAAAAGCTGAACATTGAACTTCAAGCCTAAACAACTGCTGATAGTAGCAATTAGCTGATGTTACAATGTCCAGCCCGGCTTTTGCAAATACTTTTGTTGGCAGCATCCCTGACTGATTTTAAAGTTTTCCCTTTGGCTGATTTCTCGAATGACAATGTATTCCTGCTCCGTCATGATGAAGTGGCATACAATCAATCTGTACTATTTTTCTTGCAGGAAATGCTTTTTCTAAAATTCGTTTTGCCTGTTCATCTCTCTCTTTTATTTTATTTGAAAGGCCTTCTTTCCAAAATTTTGCTGTCACAATTACCTTGTTGGCTATGATAAAATTCATATACCCGGTTGCTAAATAAAATTCTACAGAATCAGTCGTTACATTGTCAAACCAAGATTGCTCGCCTTTACTTAAGCTTATATAATCTACTTTCTTTGTCATCAATGGTCCGGTAGGTAATCGGATAATTTCAAATGGTTTGTTATCCTGATTAGTATTTTGTTTAAG
>JAYSTG010000482.1:0-8740 GCA_043719965.1 Saprospiraceae bacterium
GTCTAACCATAAATCTTCCCAATATTCGTGCTCCCAAGAATAATCTCTTTGATAAGTAGGCACTTTAAAGGTTTTGCCATTTGAGATTAATTCATTGAATGTAGAAGTACCTGTATTAAGTAGTATTCCCGACATGAGATTAAATGTAAAAATAATTCTAGTCCAAAGATAGTCAAAGATTTATAGCATTGCTATACCGGATATTTCCACTCTCCTCTATACACCCGTTTTAATAATTTATTGGCCTCTTTATCTCCAATGATTTTATTGTTTGAATCATCCCATCTTATACTTCGCCCTACTTGTGCAGATAGCATACCGAGGAGAGCCATGTTCGTTGCGTATCGACCCTCTGCAATGTCCGTGTGGGGGAGTTGTCCGGATTTTATACTTTTCAAAAAATCAGCCCACACCAATTTGATATTTTGTCCATCGGGTTGGTCTAGCTGCTGATCTTCGTGGATGATCTCTTTGTTTTGATTATTTGGATAAAAAGTCCAGCCTTGCTGCCATCCCATGTGGAAGGTACCTTCAGTGCCATAAAAATAAACACCAACATTTTCCGATTTACGCTCCCGACGAGGATTAAATATGCTATGTTCCCAGGAGGCGGTAAATGATTCGAATTGATAAGATACATTTTGAGTAGTGGGAGTGTCTGACCAGCTGTCTCGCCCACCCATACCCCAGGTAGAGTACACAGTCTTAGGCGCTTTTTCTTCTGACCACCAAAGGATCTGATTGAACCAGTGCGGCCCCCAATCACCGAGTTGGCCATTAGCAAAATTGCGGTAATGTCTCCATCCCCGAGGGTGCATGGCAGTGTTATAGGTGGCCAATGGAGCAGGACCACAGTACATATCCCAGTCCAGTCCTTTCGGTATCGCAGCTTGATCTTCTTTTTTGCCCGCACCCCAACTATAATTGACAAAAGCTTTTACATCGCGGATAGTGCCAGCTTTACCCGATTTCAAAAAATTCATTCCACTTACATTGTGTGCGGAATATCGCCGGTGAAAATCTACGATGCATATTCGTTTATTATTTCGAGCCGCTCTAAGTATAGCTTCACCTTCCAGTATAGTATGACTGATAGGTTTTTCCAAAAACACATGAGCGCCATGATTCAGAGCTTCGATGGCAATCAAAGCATGCCAATGATCCGGAGTAGCATTGATTACTAATTGTGGATGTTCTTTTTCGATGCATTCCCTATAATCTTTGTAGAGCTTTGGACGATCATCACATAACTTAGCCACTTCTTCTTGACATTTTTTGAGCTGAGCTTCATCTACATCGCACAAGGCTGTGACTTTGACTTCGCCACTTCGGATAGCTTCACGTAGGATATTTGTTCCCCACCATCCAGATCCAATGAGCACTAGATTATATTTTAAAGTTTGACGAGATACAATATAAGGATGAGCCATCAAGCCCAAGGCTCCGATGGAACTTTGTGTGATAAATGATCTGCGATCTGTCTTTTTCTGCATGGGTAAATATGGATAACTTGCTTAAATTTATTGAAAATAATTGAATTTAAATTCTTTTTGAAACTATCAGGGCGAATAAAAATTATCACGCCCTATTAAATATGAATAACCCAATAGTAATGAACAACAATGATTTTTTTTCTTTTCTTATAAAAACTGTACTGCATCTTTAATTGCCTCACCAATAAAACGATTTCCTTAACCCCAAAATGATCCTCTCAACAACAACCACCACCTGGTGTACAGCTGCTAGGGGTAGCTATTTGTAATTCGCTCAATTGTCCTTTTTGTTTTGGTGGTGATATACCGCAAGCATCGCTTGCCAGGCAAGCTGTTTGTTTTGTCACTAGTACAAAATCTTTTCCGTTGAAATACAACCCATATTTGCCGATGGTATCGGACTGGTATTCCACCTCAATTTCTAAATCTCCTATGCCCAATTTATCTTCAGACAATGCTATAATCTTAGATAACTTTTGAGGTTTTAATCGATGCTCAAAATCATTGGCATCCCAAAGCTGAAAGTTTACCACTTTTTCTAAACGCTCAACACCGCCACAATCAATAAAGTGTTTTGTCACCAGCCCTACTTCTGTAACATGAAAATGTTCTGGGACATTAGTGCCTGTTGGTAATTTAAAATTTACAGCTTCGGCTGTGGCAAGATGATTTTTGATTTCTGATAATTTCACGTTGATTTTTTTTTGATTAAAAGCTATTACTTTTTTTCTTCTCCAATTTGGTCGTGATGTTTCCGAAATAGGCTTGAAGTTTATTCAATACTTTTTCGTCTATGCAATAACAGATAGAGTTTCCTTCAATGTTGCCTTGTATAAGTCCTGCATTTTTTAATTCTTTCAAATGTTGTGAAACAGTAGGCTGTGCTAAGGGCAATTCGTTGACAATGTCGCCACAAATACATGTGTTCACCTTCAATAAATACTCCAGTATGGCTATACGGGCTGGATGCCCCAAGGCTTTTGCAATTGTTGCAATTTCATTTTGCTTGTTAGTAAAATGCTCGGTCTTAGTTGCACCCATGTTTTTAATTTAATATTGCAATATTACGATAAATAGTTGAAACAACCAAACGGTTTTTAAAAATAAAGTCTAGTTGAAGGATGGAAGCGTGTGTTGAAGATTTCAGCGCGACACCCCAAAAATTGAAGTAAGGTGGATATTGTCCATTGCATCTACTGAGTTTTCGTAACTCATTTACCCTATCAGAGAATTTCGTTTCGTGTTATACAGCAGCAAATAACCTCTCTTGTTTGCATCACTTAAAAAAGAACGATTCACTAATGTTTCCATAAAGGGTTGTTTTTCTAAAAATGGATTCAACATTTTTTCAACTCTACTTTCTGTTACACCTATTCTTTTTGCAAATTCTATAAAGTCGCTTTTAGAAGGATGTCCGCTTTTTTTGTATTCTACACTCTTAAAATCATCAGCAAATAATCCTTTGTCCAAAGCAAAATCTGAATCGTCAACATGGAACTTTGTGTTTACTAAATCATAAGCAGGGCTTAATAGATAATCTCCTTTGGAAGATTCAAGCAGCGAAAAATTTTTCAAGTGTGCATCACCATCAGAAAACAGGAAATTGAAAACCACTAAAGAAAAATACTTTTCTATTTCTACCCTCCATGCTGGAACATATTTTTGTATCAACATTCCAGCTTCTTCATAGCTGTATTCGTATTTAAAATTGGCTCCGGCATTGTCTTTTGATTTGCCTGCCAATGTAGCAAAATCTTCTACGCCCAATTTGCCTCTATCATCTCTTACATCAAACCGTTTAGTGATGTAAGCTGGTGAACCATTCTTGAAAAACACCATGGCATTTTCAGCCGTGTTTATTCCATACACCTGTTTTGCTATTTGCATGGTCAGATGTTCGTTGGCCGGAACCTGGTCGACTTTTTTTATATCTCTTGGTATGGGTTTGAGTATGTAAGTTCCCTGTTCTCCTTCATTCGTCAAACGCAACAAGTTTTTTTCAAGTATAAAACTCAATTTTTCTTGCACACCTGAGATAGAGATACGTTTACGGTTTTGCCTAAACAGCTCCGCAACTTCTTCGCTTTGCTGTGGTTGTTCATATTGTAAAACATGATTTACTTTTTTGCCATTAAACAAATTCCGTAAACAACTTGGGCTATAAGTTGTAAAACCTTCAGCCAAAGTGCCGGGACAATATTTCAATTCATCTAAATTCATTTTGCTGCAATTGGTTTTACAGTTACCGCTCCTATAGTGTCAAACTGCGCAGTTGCCATTAATATTCCCATATTGTCTGATTCATCTATATGCAATAGTGTGCTTTGCAATTTTCTATTTACGCCTTCGCTCAAAATATTAAAAAAAAATGGAAACAAATATTCGCTTCTGTATTCCTTTTGAATTTTAGGAAGCGTTAAACTGATAGCAGGTTTGGTTGTGTCATAAAAATAAATGTCGTCATACCTGAACACAAAAAGCTGACGATTTTCTTCAGTTAGCATTCCCGCTAATGTTCCGTCTCGATATATTTCCATGACTCTTTTCATTTTTCGCTTTTAAATTTTTCACTATCTCCCACTATTCACTATTCACTTCCTCCTACTTCCCACTTCCATCACCAATTCCATACCCAACACTTCCGCCAGTTTGTTCAACACTTCCAATGAAGGATTGCCCTGTCCACGTTCCAACTTATACAAAGTATTGGTGCTCACTTTTGCTAGTTCGGATAGGTGCGGCTGAGTTATTCTCAACTCCTTTCTTCTGTTTCTTATACTTTCTCCAAGCTCCTTGACTAACATTATAATGTGATATTTAAGGCAAAAGTAGCTTTGAATTTCCAATTATTAAAATAAAATCACATTATAATGTGATTTATGGTGTAATTATTAAAAACTGGTAAGTCAAATCTTCGAAAATCACATTTTAAGGTGGGCTCAATTTAGTTCATACTCAAATATAATTGGCAAATATGATTTAAGATCTAAAACATGTTTCATACAAGTATAGAAGAGCTGATTTTCATTGGTCCCGTTCGGAGCCTATCAGAGTGTGCCCAATCCCTAAGTATTAATATCTTTATTGACTCATGTTTATAGACAAAAATATTTTTCTTAGGAGGCAATTTCTCAAATTTGGAACTTTGGGCTCTTTGACTTTCATTCCAATGTTGGATTGGGCTTGTAACCACAATGAAAGTGTACTTCAAACCGGATCGTGGATCGATCAAATGATTCAATTCAATGATCTAGGGATACCTGTAGCACTTAAAAATCAACACACTGACTCGAAGCACCCTCAATATGGAGGAATTCCAGACGCTTATCTTATCTACAACCGACATGCACCAGCAGGTTTGATCCAATATTTAACCTGTGCTTACACATCCCCAGGCTCACAGTATTTTCAAGATAGTAACCTGCTTGTACGTATGGAGCTCAGTATAGACTTTATTTTGCGAAAACAACATGCTGATGGTACTATTGATTTACTGACTACCAATTTTCATTCCACACCAGATGTTGCTTTCGTCGTCGAACCCATTGCTCTTTCGTATAAATTGCTTATTCGACATGAATACGCTGCCAGCCTTTCATTGAGAGAAAAAATCAAATCTTTTTTATTGCGTGCAGGAGATGCGCTTTCGGTGGGAGGAATTCATACCCCCAATCACCGTTGGGTAGTATGTATGGCATTGGCGAGAATCAATGAATTTTTTCCAAGCAAAAAATATACAGATAGGATCCAGCAATGGCTTGATGAGAAAATAGATATCGATGCCGATGGACAATATAATGAGCAAAGTACATCGGTATATTCACCAATGTCAGATCGATGGTTGATCACGATTGCCGACTTGATGGATAAACCTGAACTGTATGATCCCGTGCGCAAAAACCTGGATATGACACTCTACCTTATCCACCCCAATGGAGATCTGGTCACAGAAATGTCGAGAAGGCAAGACCAATATAGCATCGCCCCGTCCTTATCTTACTTTTATGCTTATCACCATATAGCTATGTATTCCAAGGATGAAAAATATAAAATGATGGCTTGGTGGTTATTTTCTAATTATGGGGTCAAAGCGCTGTCGGGAAATCTTGCCTATTTATTAGAAAATAAAAAATTATGGATTCAACCTACGGATGATCAATTTCCTTTGGATCGATATGAGCGATATTTCGAACATTCCAAACTCGTGCGATGGCGAGAGGGTACCTTGGATGCAACCTTAGTGGCTCAAAATCCGATCTTATTTTCTATGCATCATGCAGGCATCGTATTGCAAGCAGTCCGCTGTGCATCTGCTTTTTTTGGTAAAGGTCAGTTTATTGGTGATCAATTAAAAAAGACAACCGATGGCTATGAAATCTATCAAAAATTAGAAGGCCCATATTTTCAACCATTTCCTCCAGATTCATTACCGGACGATGGAGATTGGGATAATATGCCAAGGGACCGAAGACCTCAAAGTGAAGTTCAACACATGGAATACAAATTAAATGTGATCAAGGTAGAACACGGATTTCAACTAAAATTTTCTTTGACCGGCACAGCAGGAGTTCCAGTGGCTATCGAACTTAGTTTTAGGAAAAACAGAGGGGATGTCATGCTTGATGTGGACAATGTCCCAACTATAGAAGATGCATTTTTGCTAAAAAATCAAATATCAGAATATAAATCAAGTGATCAATCTATTTGGATCAAAGGCGGGCTTCATCAGCATGATTGGACTTCGATACGTGGAGCATTGCCCAAGCTCCAAGGCCATAGTTATTATATCACAGGATATACGCCATTTGAACAAGAAGTTTCGATATCCACGCAGAAATTCCTATAGATAAAGTTTTTCATAGTAGAGTTCGTTTTAAATCATAGACTATTCCATTTGCCCTTAGATAGTGAAGGATATGATTCACACAGATAGTGGACCTACCTAACTGCTCGGGCGGATGCACACCGGTCTGGTTAAATGTTCCATCCAACACCAATTCAGCCGCAGCGCACGTAGTCATACCCGTAGTCCTGGCCATGGAGCTCATTTTGGCTTTTCGATTATATTGATCGAATAAAGTATACGTATATCGGGTCAACTTACCACTTTCTATACCTTCTATGCTCACGATCATATAGGTGAAGTCTTCTTCTCCGGGGTCATAAGTCCAATGCGGGAATAGTAATTGGCTGGTAAGATCTAGTGGCCTCAGCATTTGGCCTTTGATTGCAACTGACTCTTTACTTAATAGCCCCGCACTTCTGATCCATTCCATTTGTTGAGCATGGCCTGGAAATCGGATGGTCTTCTCTGTCATATCCGGAATATGACTCATCGTAGTGAGTAAAGATCTCAATCCATCCGAATTAAAAGCTTCAAGTTTGCCGATAACAGGCACCGTGAAGGTTTCAATATCAGTCAATGCAGGTTTGACTACAACTTTGCCTTTTATTTTCAATCTTGCTGGCCTGGTATATTCTTCTAATACATCGATAGGGGAGAAGGGGGCTTTATAATTGAACGGTGGATTTTTTTTCTTAGGCAACCCGCCGACCATACATTTAAATCGTTTGACCTTCATTCGCTGGTCGTGAAAACCTAACAACACATTATCCATACCAGGAGCTACGCCACAATCATAGATGGCAATGACTTTATTCTTTTTGGCCAATGAATTTAAAGCAGAGGCATCTTCCGGAAAAAAAGAAATATCGACTATGTTTTTGCCGGCTTCTATGACAGTCTTCAACATATGGTAGCCAAGATGTCCTGGCATCGCACCGATGACCAATTCACTTTTGGCAATAGCATCTGAAAGTTTGAGTGCGTCAGTGAGATCACATACTTTAGTTTTTATTTTATTGGATGCTATAAATTTGAGTCGCGCTTTGTTGATATCCAATACTAGAACATCATGGGTTTGACTCAAAGTGAGTCCTATGGCACTACCTACCATACCTGCACCGAGGACTGCTATTTTAGCCATATGTGGAATTTATTCAAATATACGGATCTTTAAGGCGATGACGAGTGTAGAAAAATCAGATTGGGTCAAACGTATAGCGTTGGAAGCTGGGTTTTTACAGGTAGGCATATCGACGATCAGACGACTCAATGAAGAGGAACATCGGCTCCAGGATTGGTTGGTCAAAGGATATCATGGTGATATGACCTATATGGCCAATCACCTGGAATTGAGGTTGGACCCTTCTAATTTAGTGCCTGGTGCGAGATCCGTGATTTCACTCGCATATAATTATTATAGACCGGAGGAAACACCATCTGACGGCCCTAAAATATCGATGTATGCCCAAGGGCAAGATTATCATAAAGTAGTAAAGAAAAAATTAAAGAAACTTTGGAATGAAATAAAAACGCAGATCGATCCGAATGCTATAGGTAGATATTTTGTAGACTCAGCGCCCGTGATGGAAAGGCAATGGGCTGCCCAGTCTGGATTAGGTTGGCAAGGAAAAAATACCTTGCTGATCCATCCTCGGCTTGGGTCTTATTTTTTTCTTGCAGAGATCATATGCGATTTGGATTTGACTGTCGATGCCCCTATCCATGATCATTGCGGTACCTGTACGCGGTGCATTGATGCTTGTCCGACGGATGCCATTGATCCGCAAGGTTATTTGCTTTTAGCCAATCAATGTATCTCCTACCTTACGATAGAGACCAAAGATCCCATCCCGGAACGATGGATACCCCAGATGGAGGGATGGGTCTTTGGATGTGATATCTGCCAGCAAGTATGCCCATGGAATAAATTTAGTACCCCACACTCAGAACCCCTATTTTATGACCATCCCGATTACCTACGTTGGACCCTGGATCAATGGAAAAATTTAACGGAGGAACAATTTGAAAAAGAATTTGGTACTACGCCTTTGAAACGTGCAGGATATCAAAAATTTTTGAATACTGTCAAGACAGTGATAAATGGACAAGGTTTAGATTAACTTCCGGACTTCTCCCAACTTCCCAACTTCCCAACTTCCCAACTTCCAGACTTCCAGACTTCCAGACTTCCCAACTTCCCAACTTCCCAACTTCCGGACTTCCCCCAACTCCCCCGACTCCCTCCTCTTCCTGACTCCCTCCTCTTCCGGACTTCCAGACTTCCAGACTTCCAGACTTCCCAACTTCCAGACTTCCAGACTTCCAGACTTCCAGACTTCCAGACTTCCAGACTTCCCAACTTCCCAACTTCCCAACTTCCGGACTTCCCCCAACTCCCCCG
>JAYSTG010000483.1:0-8718 GCA_043719965.1 Saprospiraceae bacterium
ATTACTAATGTAAAAGTAAGTAAATTCTTTTGACAAAGATAGAGGATCTTGTATAGTAATTGGAAAGCCTATTTTATAGTAGCAAATAGGGTATGGTGAGTGGGAAGAAATTCTACAGAATATCTAGTTTAACGCCTTTCGGTTTTCAATCCCGAAGAGATTTAACTCTGACAATATCTTTATTATTAATTATTTCTAAAGTGATTGATACCTTACCCATGTGATGATGTATATTATATACAAAGATACTTCATTCTATAATGTAATGCTGAACCTAGAGTAAGCAGTTTGATATGAATACCAGAAGTTTAAAACAAGGTAAAAACAAAAAACCTCGTGTTGAACGGGACAGTATGAGCCTATAATTTCCAAGCAAAATGAATAAAATAGTTTGATCCTCGAGTATATTTGCACCGGAAAATCCCGAAAGCAGCCGATGCTATAATCTCATGTGCTTAAATGTACTCCCTTCAAAAAAATTATGAATAAGACCACATCAAAAGTCACTGCAGGCACCCTCTTGATCGCTCTTGGTATCATTTATGGTGATATCGGTACCAGCCCTCTATATGCATTTAAAGCCATCTTGGGTGATCGGACTATCGATGAAGTCCTGGTCTACGGTGGAGTGTCCTGTGTGTTTTGGACCCTGGTATTCCAGACCAGTATCAAATACATCTGGCTTACCCTTAGAGCGGATAATGATGGTGAAGGGGGCATATTTTCGCTGTATGCCCTGGTACGAAGGTTTGGCAAAGGCTTGGTGATCCCGACGATGATCGGTGCGGCTGCATTGCTCGCCGATGGTTTGATCACTCCTCCGATTTCTATCATGGCTGCTATCGAGGGTCTGAGTACGATCGAAGGGATGGAAGATATTCCTACGTTGCCGATTGTGATTACCCTTATTTCATTGTTCTTTTTATTTCAGCGGTTTGGAACTCAGAAAGTGGGTTCCATGTTTGGACCTATCATGACGATATGGTTTGCGATGCTATTTGTATTGGGCATCAATCAAATCGTGCAACATCCCGATATTCTTCAAGCGCTCAATCCTTATTATGCGATTAAATTACTCACTAGATATCCAGGGGGTTTCTGGTTATTAGGCGCTGTATTTCTCGCGACGACTGGTGCGGAAGCATTATATTTTGATTTGGGTCACTGTGGTATTAAGAATATTAGAATCACTTGGGTGTTTGTTAAAACCTGTTTAGTGACCAATTACCTGGGCCAGGCTGCTTGGTCTATGCAACATCTGCAATCCACCCTCGATGGGAGGAGCCCATTTTTCGAGGTGATGCCATCCTGGTTTCTGATCATAGGTATCCTTATAGCCACTGCAGCAGCTATCATTGCGTCTCAGGCGGTGATCAGCGGTAGCTATACTTTGATCAGCGAAGCTGTGAACTTAAACTTCTGGCCCCGAGTGACTATCCGTCAACCATCAGAAACCAAAGGCCAAATCTATGTACCCAGTATCAATCTATTACTGTGGATGGGCTGTATCCTGATCGTACTTTATTTTAAAAGCTCTACCAATATGGAGGCTGCCTACGGATTGGCGATCATCCTAGCCATGATGATGACGACTACGCTTTTAAATACCTATTTGATCTTTAGATTAAAATGGAATCGACTAGCTGTCGCCGGGATCATTACGCTCTTTGCCACGCTAGAAATTTGTTTTTTTATCGCCAATATCAAAAAATTTCCAGAAGGTGGTTACATTACTATCCTGCTGGCGGTAGTGTTTTTTGCAATCATGTATGGTATCTACTATGGGCGTAGGATCAGCAATAAAATGACCAAATGGGTGAAGCTGGATGATTATTATGCTTCGCTCAAAGAGTTAAGTTCCGATCTGGATATTCCAAAATTTGCTACGCACCTCATCTATCTCACCAAAGCAAATACAAAACATGAAATCGAACATAAAATAATCAACTCTATTTTATCTAAAAACCCAAAGCGGGCCGATGTCTATTGGTTTTTGCATCTCCATCGAACGGAGTCTCCATATAGCTTGGAATACAATGTACACGAACTTTTAGATGATAAAATAATCAAAGTCAATCTGCACATCGGCTTCAGGGTACAACCGCTGATGGAGTTGTATTTTAAACAAATCGTTCGCGAATTGGTAGAGAAAAAAGAACTCAACCTTCATATGCGTGCAGATGGCTCTACTAAATATAATTCGGAGCCCGATTTCAAATTTGTAGTGATCGATAAATTTATTTCGGTAGAAAATAAATTTTCAGCCAGGGAAGGGCTACTATTAAATAGCTATTTTTTCCTTAAAAGCTTAGGATTGAGTGATGAGAAAGCATTTGGATTGGATAAAAGTGATGTCATCATAGAAAATATTCCTTTGGTAATTCATCCGGTAGAAGATGTAAGGCTGACCAGGCAAGAAACATCACGTACGATTATCTCCGCGAATTGAAACAGAGATGTAGTCAAAATTGAAGAAAAGCGACTAGCTATTATATTATCCCTATTTTCGAGGCGATATAGGATTAGTATGAACGGGTGTAAGAATAACCTGAAAAGTTTCGTTTGGTGGAAAGGTAAAGTATACAGGCCAACGCGTGAATATTTATAATAATAAATTATTTTAAAGAACTGTAAATGAAGAAAGGACTACTTATCATTACGATGTTGTGCCTGTGTATCCGAGTATGCGGTCAGCGCCATATAGCGTCCAATGTGTATCGGGGTGACCAGGCAGGAATTTTATATGAAGGCGCTAATGTACCTATGAAATATATGAAACTCGAATTGGTCAAGCTGGCTTCTGGGAAAACTATAAAGGTGAATACTAAATCAATGGAGCATGTGATCATATCAAAATCAGGATCGCCATACCTATCCTCAAAACAATTAAATCACACGTTGACACCAGGTAGTGTAGCAGTAATGACCAAAGGAAATAAATATAAAATCTTAAACCTGAATCAGCATGCAGAGGATTGGTATTATGTCTTTTCCTATATCGCCAAAGACCCATCCAAAGGCTCTGATACGGCTACCTCATTTGTACGGCTATGGGAGGATTTATCTTTCAGACCCCATGATCGCGGTGGAGTCCGCAGTTATTTTGATCGGCCATCTAGCCAAACCAATCGATTAGAAATGCATGTCACTACGCTCCGAGCTGGACTCAAAAGCCATGATCCACATACGCACAAAGCTGAGGAGATTATATTGATGATTGATGGGCAATCTAAAATGTTGATCGGTGAAACTTATTTTGAAGGAAAGCGTGGCGATGCTTACTATGTAGAGTCTGCTTTTTTACATGGTATTCAGAATACTGGAGATAAGGCCTGCAGTTATTTTGCTTTTCAGTGGGACTAGCAAGTAATAAGTGGTAAATACAATCAATACAAGGTGTCAATAAATTTATCACCCCGCCTATCGCTTATATTGGGTGCGCTATGCATTTCTTTCTCACCGATTTTTACCAGGCTTACAGGTGTACCGGGGTTGAGTTCGGCTTTTTACCGCGTAGCGATGGCCTTTGTGATTTATCTTCCTTTTGCGTTATATCACGGATATTATCGTATTGACTTGAAGAAGGTTGGGCTTCCATTATTATGTGGATTGTTTTTTGCTATGGATCTAGCCTGTTGGAATCAATCATTGATGATCACAAATACGGCAGTCTCTACGGTATTGAGCAATCTTTCTCCGGTGTGGGCTGGTATGTTATTGTTTTTATTTACTTCATACAAGCCGTCTTGGTATTACTGGATAGGGGTGATGGTCGCATTAATTGGGTTGGTTATTTTAATAGGTTGGTCGACGGTACTACATCTTGAGTTTGACTATGGTAGTGTATTGGCATTGGTGGCGAGTTTTTTTTATGCTTGTTATATGATATTGGCGGGTAAGGCCCGAGTGGGACTATCGACGATGACTTTTATGTTTTATTCGATGTTGGGTTATATGATATTTGCTTGGTGCTTTGTCTGGTGGTTTGAGTCTCCGTTATCCGGATATGCAACCAACGGATGGGTCTATCTGCTCTTATTGGCTATAGTACCTCAGCTTATGGGATGGTTATTTGTAAATCATGCGTTAGGCTCATTGCCTTCTACAGAAGTATCCATGGTCTTGCTTGGTCAAATTGTAATAGCAAGCTTATTGGCGACGATACTATTTAAAGAATCCCTTTTGTTCCATCAAATTGCAGGAGGATTGATCATCATGCTGGGCATCACAATCACTTATATCAAGAAATAATTACTAACAAATTGTGTTTCGGTCAATCAATTTTTTTTACCGGTTTTCTCAGAAGATTTGGTCACTCGAATAGGAATACGTATCTCCGTCCATCCTGTGGGTAAGTCCATTTGAACCGAAGTAATCGTACCTAGGAAATAAAGATGTTCGATAGATTTATCATTTTTAAATTCTGAATTATAATATCCATCTTTCTTTAAAGGAAACATCGAAGTTTTTCCATATACTCTCAAAGCCTGCAAGTCTTGCTCATCCAATAGATCACCTAATTCGGCTAATACATCTTTATCCAATGAAAGCTTATTACCCGACATAGCTAATATCCCCGCTGCGGCATCTGGTTTTTTAAAAGTTTTACTAGATATATTGCTCGGATATTTTATCAGTATATCTCCTTGTACTTCGTCGTATTCCAGAGGATTATACTCCTCATTTTGAGGAGTAGCATACAATATATATTTTGCAGGGTCATAAAATCCATCCGTTTCAGACTCTTTGACCATTTTTCTTTTATTGTAAAATTTTAAATCTTTAAATGAGACTTGAGCATATTTTAATAATATATTATCTGAAGGTAAAGCATATTCCAAGGGGTAGGACACCGATTTGTCCCAGGAGTTTACGCTTTTTTTGATTTGAATGCGTTTTTTATCTTTAAATGTAGTGGTGTCTACCGATTTTAAATTTGAAAAATCTTTAGGTATATAGTTTACATACTTTTCATTCAACACCGATCCGATACCACTGACTAATAGCGGAGCAGGCCTTAGGGTGTGTTTGTTTATACTTTCGGAAGTTTGAGCCACCTCGTAGACATCGACACGACGGATTACCCCTGTAGCCTTGATAAATAACAATGATCCCGGTCCGAGGTCCTTGGGTAAATTTAATGCTTTGATCGTTTCTTTATCTGCCAAGAATACAAATGAAGTATTGCTCGTCACATCGAGCGGTTGACCGTCGGCATTAAATGGAATCAATTGAAAATTATCATACGTATTCGCTATCCACACGCTGGCAAAATCATTTTCCAATTTTAATAATCTACCGGGAGTGGTCCCTATATTAAATGGTTTATTGAGCTGAGTTTTATCCAATTTGGCTATATTTAATTTTATAGGAATTTTAATTGAAATCTCCGCTTCTACTTTGGTAATTTTATTTTGAAAGGTGTCCTTAAGTTTCAGAAAAGTCTGGCCTCCATAGGTGAGGGATGACCAGTTGGAAGCATTGGGATCATCGGTCAATAGGTGATTTTTATTGGCCTTATCCAAGGCTTTGAGCCACTTCACTTTGTACTGCACTGCATCTGGTCCTGGAAAAAAGAAATTGTCAAACTCAATTAGGATTTGGCTGGATTCGTTGGAAAAAGGAGATGGCCTAAAGGTAAAGCTGGACAAAAAAAGTTTGGTCAGCTCTTTAGCTTTTACTTCATTGATTTCCTGAGGGAGGGCATGATCTTCCAGTTGGTCCGGTTTTATTTCATTGGACGGTTTAAAATCTTCCTCTAATGCCTGTAGCATTTCCTTTTGAAATTCTTTGAGCAGGCCTATGCTGTCGGCTGCTGTAATAGCTTTGTGGTTTTTATTCTGGGCAGAGGCTAAGCTGAAGAGCCCAAGTGAAATTAATAGGTAAAATATTTTCATTTTTTGGTGATTTTCAATAAAGTTATATTGAATTTTAAAAATTCATTGCAATTGTTTCCTAGCCAAGATTAAAGTGGATATTGCGATAACCTTAGCGTACGCCGCTCTAAGCCTGGACTTACCCCAGATGAAAGGTAAAGTTCATCTCAATGATTACAAATCATTTAACAAGCTGACTTTTTCAATGAGAACCCTAAATTAATCTTTATACATACCACTGATCAAATCAGCATATTTTACCTTAATCAATCTTCTTTTAAGTTTCAGTGTAGGAGTCAATTCACCTTCAGATCCGCCAAATTTGATAGGCTGCCATACTTCTGGAATCAACTCGAATTTTTTTATTTGTTCGATATGGCCAAATAAGGGATTGTATTTATCCAGTAAGCTTTGATAGAGCGACATTACATGAGGTGTTTTACACATATCCGCCAGATTAGTCCAGGGGATATTTTGACCCTGGCACCAAATCTTAAGACTTTCCTCAGCAGGGACTATCAGGGCGCTCACAAATTTCAACCCATCACCGATCAACATGATATTATCGATCAGAAAATCTTCTTTAAATTTATTTTCTATCGGGGCAGGAGCAACATATTTTCCTCCGGAAGTTTTGAACAATTCTTTTTTACGATCGGTGATTTTCAAATACTGTGTACCATCCGATCCCGTTACAAAAGTCCCTATATCACCGGTAAATAACCAAGTCTTGCCTTGTTCGACTTTTAAAGCATCTGCCGTCCACTGGGGTTGATTGTAATATCCCATCATGATATTATCACCGGCGGCAAGGATTTCCCCTTCTCCAGGCTTATATATTCCTTCAGAATTATCCAGCTTGACTTCTACCTGAGGCAATAATGGACCGACAGTACCTATAATCGCCTTATAGGGTTTGAATTCGTTGAAACTAATTCCAGGGGACGCTTCGGTCAGTCCATAAGCTTCTCGCACAGGTATTCCGGCAGCAGAAAAAACCCGGATGATTTTAGCAGGACAAGGGGCCGATCCAGTTACGATTCCTTTAACCACGCCTCCTAATGCTGCTCTCCATTTGGAAAAAATAAGTTTATCAGCAATAGCCCATTTAATGGCATTCAACCCTACTGGTTTGTAATCAAATTCGAAGTTATCAGTCAAGCTTAATGCCCAGAAAAATAGTTTCTTCTTTACTCCGGTGAGTGCTTCACCTTTATTGTAAATTTTTTCATAAACTTTCTCTAATAAGCGAGGCACACAAGTGAAAAAATGTGGACTCACGGTTTTGAGATCACCGCTGTCTCCTCCCAAATTGTCAGTACCTGTCTGATAAACCGATAAGCCCAGGAATACAAAGGAATAGGTTGCAGCCCGTTCAAAGATATGACATATCGGTAAAAAGCTTAATGCCCGATCACCAGGTACGACTGGCAATAAATCTTTTACTTGACGAATACAACTCGCCAGATTAAGATGAGAGAGCATGACTCCTTTTGGTTTCCCGGTAGTCCCGCTAGTGTAAATGATCGTCATAAGATCAGCGGGAATCACATTGGCGATACTAGCCTCTAACTCTGCCACACGATCATTGCGCAACATTTCTTTCCAATGTAGCTCTCCCACACCAAGATCCAGGCCGATTAGCTGCCGTAAGTGAGGTAGAGCATGCCTGGCGGTTTGTACTTTTTGCTGAAGGTCTCCTTGTCCAATAAAAGCAGCTTTGCATGCTGATTCTTGCATAATATATTCATATTCACCAGGACTGATGGTAGGATAGAGGGGCACAGAAATCATACCGGCATATTGCAGTGCGTGATCTACAATGAGCCATTCTGGTTGATTTTTGTACGATATGATAGCAATTTTGTCGCCTCGCTGATAACCAGCATCCAGGAGGCCCTGTGCCAGTTGCCTGGCAAGGTCTATGATTTGTGCAGTACTATAAAATTGCCATTCCCCATTGGCTATGGATCCAAACGATTTATCCTGAGGATAATGTTTGGCTTGAAAATCTATAAACTCAAATACTCGCTGTATCGCCATAAAAAGTTGAATTACAAATTAAGATTTACGACTCACCTACTGGGGTTTTAGAGCATAAGCGCTGTTCATAAATCGAAAATTAATTAAATTGATTTAATCGTACCAATATAGCTAAATTTATTAAAAAATAACTCCCGACTTTATCTGTTTCAATCATATCATTAAAAAGTAGGATGACCAGGATGGCCGCGGTAGACCAGATCGAAGCTATCGCCCAGGCCCTCAGATCGATTGGCAAACTTGACAAAGACTCTTGGGCTGTTTTGAAATATACAAATAGGATCGCAAGAAAAATAAATAGCCCAGGGATACCTTGCTCCACTGCTGTCATTAAATAATAATTATGGATGGTACTACGATCGGGATTGTCACTGACATAGGTAGCAAATTGTCTTAGGGTGAAAGGAGGGTAATTTTGAAAAAAAGTAGAAGGGCCGTACCCCACCATAACCTTTTCCGATGTCATTCGGATACCGGCAACCCACCGATACAATCGTTCCATAGTGGAGATATCTTTTCCTTGAGGGGTGGCCTCCAGTAAAGACCCGAAATCGGTATGCGTGATAGCCTGATTGTAGTCTGGAGCAAGCTCCAAATATCTATTTTCAGTAGAATAATATATGAGCATACCACTCACCACGACTAGGGCCGATATGCTGGCAAAATTCAAAAGCTTTAATTTCAATATCGGGTAAAAAATCAAGATACTAAGCAATGCCAAATAAGCAGCCCTGGTATACGCAAATATGATGCCGGTCAACAACACCATCGCGGTCAAGATCAATCCATTTCTAATCCA
>JAYSTG010000484.1:0-8711 GCA_043719965.1 Saprospiraceae bacterium
TGACGATAAATACTTTTTCTAAATTGCCGACCTCTCGGAATTCGAGTACCCCGATTATCTATACTGATAATGATGTAACCTTGCTGAGCTAAATATTGATGCCATAACATATCTCCTCCTCCCCAATTGTCTTGTACAGTACTGCCTGCAGGTTCACCATACACATGCATGATGACTGGATATTTTTTTGAAAGTTCAAAATCTATTGGCTTGATCATCCAACCATCGAGCACGATTTCGCCGATATCTACTTTAATAAATTCTCTGGGCCGCAATCCGAGCTCATTTACTTTTGACTTCAACGCAGCATTGTCTTGCAGTAATTTTAGTTCCTGATGAGATGCTAGGTCAATCAATGAAATTCTCCTTGGAGTCGTCGAGTTTTCAAAACTATGAATCGCATATTTAGCATCCGCGGCGATCTGATAGGTATGATGTCCTGACATATTTGCCGGCGATACTCTTTCGGCCTCGCCCATTCCATTTAATTTACTTCGATAAAGATATCGCTGGGTATAGTTATCAGGGCTTGCAATAAAATAAACATAACCACTCATGGGGTCTATACAATTGATATTCACTACATCAAAATCACCTTTAGTGATGAGCGTCATATCCTTTCCATCTCGAGATACTTTGTATAAATGCAACCAGCCATCACGTTCGCTGGTCCAAGTGAATAATTTGTTTTGATCCAGCCATTCGATATTATCATGTATATCGAGAAAGGACTCATCCTGATCCGTCATGATGTTTTGAAGTGCCATCGTCCTGATATTACCTATCCATACTTTATTGGTATTCTGTAATCGATTCAACTGTTGGATCATGACCTCCTCAGAACCCGGTATAAAATCCATGCGTGCCAGATAATGATTTCGCGGATCGCCCGGTATATTGAACCATTTAGTGGGACCACCAGTAACGGATACCACTCCGATCTTCACTGCAGAATTGCCTGTCCCTACTTTAGGATAAGGCAGTGGGATGGGTTTGGAATAAATCGAGTCTATATTATCGATGAGATAAAACGTGCCTACCCCTTTGGTATCGGATTGCCAGTATGAAATGTTTTTGCCATCTGGGCTCCAGCGGAATCCATCACGATCATCCAATTCTTCTTCATAGACCCAATCGAACGTGCCATTGATAATGTGCTTTCCACCATCCCAGGTCAGCTGTCTTATAACACCCGTCTTTAAATCTTCTACATAAATATTTAATTTACTCACATAGGCTACTTTATTTCCATCCGGTGAAAATTTAGCAAACATCATGGTTGCTTCACCAAGCCCTTTGCCGAGTTGCTTTAATTTATTGCTATTTCGATCCAGTATCCAGTAATCACCTCTTGAATTCAATCGCCAAACTTTACGTGTATTCGTAAAGATTAATACTTTCGTATTGTCATCTGACCAGACATAATCTGCTATCGATAGTGGCTTCGTTCCATTCGTTGGAATCAATTGATTGGCATTGATCAAATCAGATTCTACTCCTGAGCTGACATCGTATCTTACAATATCATTTCCATTTATAACATCATTCCGCCTCAAGAAAGAATAACCTTTATTGTCTTTCATCCATCGCAATTGGCCTACCCCTTTAGGTGCATAAAGATTATGGGTATAGATATCTTCGAGCGTTAATTTTGTATTTTGAGCTTGAATAGGCAGGATATATAAAAAAGAAGCTACAAATAGTACCTGTTTTGAAAATTTAAGTTGCATAATAAAAATCGATAAGGTTATAAAATAAATTATTCGTTAAAAGGTGTTACTCGGTTGCTTACTTTAAAGTCTTGTCTCCATTCCTTTTTCCCATCGGACAAGACAAAGACATATGTTCCTGCTTTTATATAAACTTCATAGTCCGTAAAGTAAGGCAAATCACTTTCTCGTTTTTTTGTAATCAAATCCCATCGGTACTCATTAAACCCTCGTTGACCAGATACCTTCAAGCTGTTATAAGGTCTTGCTATCATATGCTGATATAAAATAAGGTGTGATGTAATTAAAACTAAGGGTATCTTTTATAGCATGAGGCAATTTCGGTTGGATATAAAAAGCAGGGTTAGCGTTTTTATCATATCGAACAGCTGCCCCATGCTGAGCGCTATAATAGATAGTATTGTTATCATCCGGATCTATCTGGGTAATACAACCGTCCTCACCATCCCATGGGTCTATCCACAGATACTTCCAAAGGTCTTCATCTTTATTATTTATTTCTTTAGCTGGGCCGTAGACTGTTGCATTGTCTTGCGTGCCACCATAGATAACGTAATTTTGATGATCGATAGTAAGATCATAAAATTCTCCCACGGGTATATTATTAAAATGATGCCAAGATAGCCCCTTATCATAACTGACATATAATCCGCCATCATTGCCCGCTGCTAAATGATCAGGATTATTGGGGTTAATCCAAAGCTCGCACTGATCGAGATGAAATCCATTTGCTGCACTTGCAATAGACCTGGTGACATTTCCTCCCACGTATGAAAATGTTTTACCCCCATCCACACTATGTGCTAATCGTACTTCAAGGCAATAAACTTCCTCATCATTTTTTGGATTTACATACACATCTGTAAAATACCAACCAATCACTGAGAATACACTTAAAGGTTTATTGTGTGTCTTCATCCAGGTAAGTCCGCCATCTATAGTTTTATAGAGTTCTGCGGCCTCACTTTTACGATTGCTGAGGTTATCTACAAATGCATAAACTTTTAATGGATCTGTGTAGGAGACCGTAAGTCCTATACGACCAACCAAAGTTCCAGCAGGCAATCCCGATAGTATGGGTTTCCATGTTTTACCACCATCTTTATTTCGATATACGCCACTATTTTTGCCAGATATACCAGGAAACATTTCCCACATTGAAGCATACATGATTTTAGGATTAGATGGAGCTATAACTATATCATTTGCACCCGTAGCATCATCTATATATAGCACTTGTTGCCAAGTCTTTCCACCATTGATAGTTCGATATAGCCCTCTGTTTTTATTTTTTGACCATAGATGTCCAAGTACCGCGACTACTACGATATTGGCATCTCTAGGTTCAATAGCTATTTCAGCGATAGACCATGAGTCTTCAAGTCCGATATGGGTCCAAGTTTTGCCCGCGTCATCCGAACGAAACATACCTGTACCTGGTAACGTAAAGTTTCTAGGTTTTTTTAAATTTTCACCAGTGCCAACATAAATAATGTTCGGATTTGATGGAGCTATTTCCATATCTCCTATACCTAAAGAGGCTTGATCTTCAAATACACAGTTCCAGTGGATACCATTGTTGGTAGTCTTCCACAAACCTCCTGATCCAAAACCTACATACATAGTACTCGGCTGACTTACATCTACCTGTACCACATCCGCTCTTGCACTATTTAGCATCGAACCCAGCGCAACCCAGTTGAGTTTATAGCGAGTCTCTTTTTTCAATTCTTTATAAGTCTCAAAGGATACTACTAAAGGAGAATGAACTTGTTGAGCATATCCCATTGATGATTGACATAGTGTAATAAAAAAGTAAACAATAAATATTTTTTTTAATAAATAACTGACTGTAAGTAATATCATCGAACTAATTTTCATTTGAATCATAACAATCCTTTGATAGGAATTAATAGTAAGGTAACAAGTTAGCGAATATTCGAGGAACACATAATTTTAGACTTATAATAATAATAAAGTTCAGGTATTTCAATTTTGATTTTTAAGCTTATTTCAAGACTGAAGTCATTTCTTCAGTCTTGTGATCTGTTGCCGTTGGCTTCAGCCAACGGCAACAGATAGAGAGTATCCGGCTTTAGCCGCATTCGCAAGACCCTCTTGGATTGAATTCAATTAATAAGATAGAAGGATATTGCTATTCAGCATGTGGCTAAAGCCGAAATTAGAAATGTTATATTTAACCCTTGGGGCCCCATAGGCATTGGGCCCCCTCCTTCAACCTGGATCAGTACCAGATTAAATCCACTTCTACTTACTTATATTACTTATATAATCATTCTCCCATGCCATGATTTAAGATTATAATTTTTTTAATCTTCTATCTTTGCGAGCTTGGATCGATTTATTTTCATTATTAATAGTCGTTCTGGTCGAAACAAAAATCAGGAGCTCTATCGGCGTATCACCGCTGAACTCAAAACATTTTCGATCGAAACCAAAATCCATGTTACAGAACATGCTAGTGACACGGAGGTCATCGTTAAAGAAGGACTCCTAGATGGAATAAACCATTTTATAGCTGTTGGCGGCGATGGAACTGTCAATACGTTGGCTAGTCATCTGGTACATTCCGATGCTGCCTTGGGTATCATACCAAGAGGGTCTGGTAATGGCCTGGCACGACATTTTCACATGCCCAGGGATATTCGAGGATCTCTGCATCAATTAGTCAAAAAAAGAATTCAAAGAATCGATGCGATTCAAATTAATAATCAATGGTCGTTTAATGTGGCAGGCATAGGATTTGATGGTTATATCTCTACGATATTTGGACGAGATGGCAAGCGTGGAATGCGTAACTATATGAAGTTGATCAATCAGGAGTATAAATCCTATGATCCTATAGATATGGAAATCACATCAGGCACTGAACAAATCAAGTCTTCCTTGTTCCAACTGGCCATAGCTAATGCCAGTCAATATGGTAACAATGCTATCATCGCGCCACGGGCTGATCTCAGTGATCAACTGCTGGATATTACCATGATTCGTAAAGTACCTTTGGCATTATTACCCGCTTTTTTTATCAAAGTCTTTACTGGCAATATTCAACGAAGCCGTTATGCTCGCTTGATGACCACCTCATCGATGCAAATACTTACTTCCAGGCCAGTCCATTTTCATACCGATGGTGACGGCAGAGGTATCTCTGACCAATTTCGAGTGCAAGTCATACCCAGTTGTCTTAATCTATTACATTAGTATTGGTAATACATAAAAGATTTTCATTATCCAACATTAAGCTTTAGAAATTTATAAAACTTAATTGATCCCGACGATTCTATCGGGAATTTTGAACAAGTTAGTTTAAAATATAAAAAATTAATTGTTCAAAATCAATATCAGGTCTGACGACTCTGACGATTATCAGACTCCGTCAGAGATAATCCTGACAATTAATTGATCTTTAATCAATTAATTCGTCACCCATTAGGGCGAATTACACTTTGATGCGTAATTCAGGATTATATAATTAATTCGTTATCAATACCCTATAACTTATAGGTTAGACCAAAAAACAGTTCAATTCTCCTATACATTGTGGTAAAAGGTGTACTTTTGCATTCGCTTTTGAAAAATAGACTCAAAATCGATTATATTAAACATTATTTTAAATTGTAAATTGTTGATTAAAAATGGCTTTAATTAGTAGAATCCGTAAGCACAGTTGGATCATCGTAGCTTCTCTTGCACTTGCTTTATTAGGATTTTTGATCATGGATGTAGTGAGTAACAATCGAATCGGCGGGGATACCCGTTTCAGCATTGGAAAGATCAATGGTCAAAATATAGATTATAATGATTTTTCCCGTACCGAACAAATCCTGTACAACAATAGTACTTCGGACCCTTATGATCGGCGCACCTATCTATGGAATTACTTTGTTGAAAAAGTAATTTTAGAAAAGGCAACCGACAAATTGGGTATTGGTATCAGTGAGACAGAAATGGAAGAGTTACAATTTGGCAATAACCTTAGTCCTATCATTCAACAACGATTTATGAACCCTCAGACTGGTGTGGTCGATCGTGAACAGCTCAATCAAATCAAGCAGGGCCTGGAAGGCAACACGCTTCGCCCTGAACTACTGAGTTATTGGAATGAACAGAAAAATGAAATCGTCAAAGAAAGACTTCAGTCAAAATACACAGGATTGGTATCCAAAGCGGTATATGTACCAAGTTGGATGGCGGAATTGCGTAATCAAGAGTCCAATGAGCTCATAGATTTTCAATATGTGAAGCTACCTTTTGATCTGATCGCAGACAGCTTCAATGTCACGGACAAAGAAATTCAACAATATATCGACGCACACAAGGCTACTTATAACTATCCAGAGGAAGCTCGATTTGTGGAATATATTAATTTCCCCATTATTCCTACTAAAGAAGATAGTGCACTTATTTTGACTGAATTGAATCTTTTAGTGGATAGTTTCAAAACCACGGCCAGTGATTCTAACTTCATTTTACAAAATGATGGCAACCTAGATCCTGCTTTTTTCACCAAAGCGCAATTGAGCCCGATAAATGCTGATCAAATCTATGCTTTAGGCAAAGGAAATATTATGAGTCCCTATATCGATGGCAATACCTATAAATTGGCTAAACTGATCAATAGAAAACTCATTCCTGATTCGGTCAAAGTAAGACATATCCTCCGCTCAGTACAGACTGCAGATCAACTGGATGCTGCTCAACAAACCATAGATAGTCTTAAAGCTTTATTAGAAAGTGGCAAAGCAAGGTTTGATTCACTCGCTATTCGCTTTTCTCAGGACCCTGGTTCAGGATTTCTCGGAGGCGAATTAGGGATGACCGCACATGATGCCATGGTCAAGCCATTCAATGATGTGATTTTCTTCAAAGCTGTTCCAGGTAAATACTATAGTGTGCCTACTCAGTTCGGCATACATCTTATCGAAGTGACTAAGCAGGTTTATCTCAAAGGTGGCGCTGATCGAGTGCAGGTAGCCTATGTCAGTAGACCTATCGTGCCTTCTCAAGAAACTCAAAACAAAATCGAAGATGAAGTCACCACGCTCAATAATAACAATAGAAAAATAGCAGACCTTAAAAAGGCATTGGCTACTAGAACAGACCTTAGTTTTGAGAAGACTGGCGCCATTCGTCAGAATGATGCAGCAGCAGGCGCTCTGACCTCAGGTCAAAGTACAAGAGACTTGGTGAGATGGGTTTTTGAAAAGAAATCGAGAGTCGGTGATGTATCTCCAGAGACATTTATCTATGAAGATGCTGTAAATTTCTATACCAATCAAATCACACTTGCAGGACTGGTCTCTATTCAACCCAAAGGATATGCTAAAGTAGAGGCTGTGCGAGACGAAGTGAGTCAAATCCTGATCAATAAGAAAAAAGCAAGTAAGCTGATCACACAGATCGGCACTGCTAATGATATTTATGCCTTAGCTACTAAGCATGCTGTAAAAATAGATACTGCTACATCTGTAAATTTCAGTACCAGTTTCTTACCTCAGATGGGCAATGAACCTAAAGTCGTAGCGGCTGCTTTCGGAACAGAAAAAAATGCTACCTCAAAACCTGTCATTGGAAATGGAGGAGTATATTTGGTAAAAACGACTGCTAGGACTCCTTCTATTGGCGCTTCTGATTTCAGCTTCTTCAAAGAGCAAGCAGGATCTGTATCTAAAAACAATGTGCAATCTTTCTTTATGGAATCGTTGAAGAAAAATGCAAAGATCAAGGATAATCGATATACTTTTTTCTAGCGATAAGATATTGCCATCCACTGGATATTAAAAGGGTCATCGTTTCTAAAACGATGACCCTTTTGTTTGTTTATCAGCCATACCCTGAGTTAATTTTGTAATACCTTAAGCTAGCTCAAATTGGTATGTTGTCTCCATTTTACCTCCATCGTCAATATAAAAACTTTTTCGGTCTCACCCCTCAGCATGATCTGGTTCGGAAAAGAATGCAAAAGGCTAAAGAATTGATAGTGAATACAGACCATTCACTCCAGGAGATTACCAGATTAGTAAGTTATAATGATGTTTCTTCATTCTCCAAATTATACAAACGGACCTTTGGAATTACACCTTCTTTGGACTGCAATCGACCTGCATAAAAAGGGTCTTAGATTTTACAAATCGTCCTTGCCTCATTCTATTCTAAAATCACTTTTTCTCGCTTGGGATACTTGACTTCATAGCGCAGGTCTATTTCTTTTTGTTGCTGAGGTCCTAGGGTTAAATCCCAGGTGACAATACCGGTCTTTTCATCGAGGAGTCCATGAGTAAGTTCAAGAGTCTTGACTTCTATATCACTGATTACTGCTACTGGGATTTGATCCATAAGCTTTAAGTGTATAACAAAAGATTTCTTATTGCGAACAGTTATTTTAAAGCCTCGTGTCGAAATAGCATTAGTGCCGATAAATTTATTTTTTTGATATTGTTCATTTTTATCGCGTTTGATCTGTATGTTTTTATCTCGGCCTAGTGAAATCTCCATCGTATCCTGAAAATTTCCGGCTTCTATCACAGATCGTCCGATATAGGCATTTTCGTAATATAGATTTGCTTCCCCTTGTAATAGTTGATACTGGTCCCAGTTTTTGATTTTGGCGATTAAAAAAGCATCCTGATCGATTTTGGGTATAGCCAAATGTTGATAGAAAGCATCGATAGAGTGTCTCTTAAGGTCTACCAATAATTTTTCTCCATTAGATAGAATGGTATAAGGTTCTGCAATTTCTACTTCTACGGTAGTTTGATTTTCCCTCACTGTGGCTTGTTGGGTTGAGCGATCTTGTTCAACTTGTTTGGATTCGGAATAGTTAGAAGATTTAGATCGACCTGCAGCTACTGCATTAACAACAATTTCATTCAGCATGGCACTTTCTGTTAATTTGACATTGATTTCAGGTTGATTAATCGGTAAAACCTGACTTTGAAAACCAACATAGCCTACCGTTAT
>JAYSTG010000485.1:0-3181 GCA_043719965.1 Saprospiraceae bacterium
TTTTCTCCTGGTTTTAAAGTGATTTGTTGGAACCCTTTTAATTCTTTCATTGGCCTGGAGATGGAACCTACCACATCACGGATGTACAGTTGCACTGTTTCAGTAGCTGCTCGCGATCCACTATTAGACAGTTGCGTAGTGACTGTGATATTCCCTCCACCCTGGAGGATTGTATTGTCGATGGTAGGTTCTCCATATTGGAAAGATGTATAGTGCAATCCATATCCGAATGGGAATAGTGGTTCATTGGGGATATCGAGATAGTTTGATTTAAATTTTGAAAATTCTTCGCCGTGATACGGTCGCCCAGTATTGAGCATGGCATGATATACTGGTATCTGACCTTCGTGCACGGGGAATGAAGTAGTCAGTTTACCTCCAGGATCTGCATCACCGAATAAAACATCAGCCACAGCATTGCCTCCTTCTGTACCCCCAAACCATACATCGAGGATAGCGTTCATATTTTTGGATTCCCAATTCAAGACCATGGGTCTACCATTGTATAATACCATCACCACAGGTTTGCCGGTTTTCTTTAATGCCTCTAATAATCGTCGTTGACTTGGCTGTAGATGGATATCGGCCATACTCGATGCTTCTCCGGTCATATCAGCGGCTTCACCTACTACTACAATGATCACATCACTATTTCGTGCTATTGCTACTGCTTCTGCGAGCATGGTTTCTGGAGATCTTTTATCGATAATAATCTCTTCACCAAATACATTTACTTTTTTAGCGAAGGTGGTGTCATCACTCAGGTTTGCACCTTTGGCATAACGGACCGTAGCTCGATCTCCAATGACATTTTTTATACCTTCGATGACGGTCACTGCTTTGTCGGGATCTCCTGACACACTCCAGGTGCCTAACATATTTCGTCTACTATCAGCCAATGGACCGATTACGGCTATCTTCCCTGATTTTTTTAGCGGTAAGACTTGATTATCATTTTTCAATAAAACAAAACTTTTAGCAGCAGTTTTTCTTGCAAATGCACGATGTTCAACAGATAGAATATCTTTTTTTGCTCTTACGGTATCAAAGTATCGATAAGGGTCATCAAATAACCCAAGTTTTTGTTTTGCAATGAGAATTCTTCTACAAGCTTGGTTGATTTCCTGTTCAGTCACTTTTCCTTCTTCAAGTGATTTTTTTAAAGTAGATAGAAATCCTTCACCGACCATATCCATATCTACACCTGCTTTCAAAGCTCGTTTAGAGACTTCTGCCAAATCACCTATACCGTGATTGGTCATTTCATTCAATGAAGTATAATCTGTAACTACTAATCCATGGAAACCCCATGCTTTTCTCAAAACCTCATCTATTAAATAATTACTTGCAGTAGCAGGGACATAATCCATCACATTAAATGAATTCATGATCGAACCTACACCAGCGTCGACGGCAGCTTTATAAGGTGGCAAATACTCATTATGCAATCTGACTTTACTCATATCCACTGCTGCATAGTCACGACCCCCTTCGGCAGCACCATAGGCAGCATAATGTTTTACACAAGCCAGTAAATAGGTAGGATCTGCTTTTGTTGCATGGGGATCTGATAACATACCCTGATAACCACGCACCATTGCCTGAGCAATACTCGAACCTAAAAACGGATCTTCACCAGAGCCTTCAGAGATACGACCCCATCTGGGATCACGAGCAATATCTACCATCGGTGAAAAAGCCCACATGATACCATCAGCAGTAGCCTCTTTAGCAGCAATGCGAGCAGATTGTTCTATTAAATCCATATCCCATGTACACGATAAACCCAGAGGAATAGGCATCATCGTCTGATGACCGTGTATCACATCCATACCAATAAGCAGAGGTATACCGAGTTTATTTTGTTTTACAGCGATCTCTTGTACTTGTCGGGTCTTAGCTGCACCCCGGATGCCAAAGATGCCCCCAACATTGCCTGCTTTGATTTTAGCCTCTACATCTTGACTGACCACTGCGCCAGTGACAGCCCCACCAGGTGTGAGTAAGTTTAGTTGACCGATTTTTTCTTCGATAGTCATTTTTTTCAAAAGATCATCTATAAATGGATTAGCCTTGGAAGGTAGAGTATCAGAAGGCTTACACGAATAGGTAAAGGAAAAGAGGCTCAGGATGGTCCAGATCATGAAGGACTTAATTGTTGATGGAATAGTCATTGGACTTTAATTTTGAGTATGAATAATTATATATATTTATATATATCGTTTTATTTATTGACCTGTGAATATAGGAAATAGTGTGCGGACTGTATTGTGGTTTAGTTATTGGACCAGTTGGTAGAACAATGATCAAAAAAAGAGAACGACTAATGGACAAAAAGACATTACAAACCAGCATACTCAATAAAGCCCCTATATCACTTTCCTCTTTTTATACCGAAAACCTAATCTCGTCAAACCCACCTGAACCTCTGGAGCAGACATCACCAAATTCCATAATAATCCAGTCCTGTAATTTTCAATCATCACCGGTATCGTCAACTGATCTATGGCGAGATAATGTGGCACTGACCAATTGGATTGAAAACTAAATGCATCAAAAGGGCCAAATACCCCGATGAGGTGTGGTTGCTTTCGATACAAGAAATTTAAAAATTTCATACTAGCCTCTGGTGTATAGGGGAAGGAAGATAAGGCCGCCGTAGGGGAAATCACTCCAAGATCTTCCTGAGGACTATGGCCTGCATATCCTGACATTGAATAACTGGAAGTCAGACCCCAACATTCATCACTATATCCTTTGTATTGATTTGGATTGGCAATGCAATGTCTAAGATGGATCATAGCATGATGTTGATTGAGTTTCCAATAATCGGCATACCTATCTCTGAGATCATGAGGGTCTATACCAAGATAAGAATAATGCGCCCAAAATAATGGACCCACTGCTTTATCATCCGTATCATAATGATCTAATATCGTCGGTAAATCATAATATTCGCGATCCGTCACGATCTTGCCATCCCGCATATATCCCCGATGAAATACAGTAGTGTCTATAGGGTGCGTAGGCGATGATGCAGCCAAGATGTACATGATCAGGCATTCATTATACCCACGTACAGCAAAATTCATCTGCCATGCATGATTAGGCGACCAATGCCAGAATAAAACATTTTTACCCTGAGTATAAAAATTCCAATCAACCGATTTCCAAAGGACAT
>JAYSTG010000486.1:0-8668 GCA_043719965.1 Saprospiraceae bacterium
CGATCATGGCGCCAAGCATTTGAGCTAACACGTATGATCCTAATGTCGATAAGGAAATGCGCCCCAAAACCGCCATGGCAATACTTACAGCAGGATTGAGATGGGCTCCGCTGTGTGGTGAGGCAACTAATACTCCTACAAACACCGCTATTGCCCAACCAAAAGTAATGACGATCCAGCCAGCCTGATGACCTAAGGTTTTTTTTAGTACTACATTACAGACCACCCCATTTCCTAGCAAGATCACTAAGGCAGTTCCTATTAATTCAGCAATAAATGGATTCATAATTCAATTTTGTTTTTTTAGTCCTATGAAGATATAGAATAAATAAAATATATGGATAGGCCTAAAAAATTAAAATAAACATTATACTATTCGATTTACTTCATACTTGGTTTATAGTACCTTGCATTGACTTTCTAATGAAGCGATCTATAAAAATCGAAGTATCACCACTGCATGTCCGCAATAAACACCGCGATCCCTATGATTTTAAAGCATTAATAGCTACTTCACCAGAACTTGCAAGGTTTGTCCTTCGCAACAAATATGGTATTGACTCCATTGATTTTTTCAATCCTGCAGCAGTAAAGGCTTTGAACAAAGCGCTGTTACTGTGTTACTATGGATTGACTTATTGGGACATTCCAGCTGGATATCTATGCCCACCGATACCCGGTAGAGCAGATTACATTCATTATATGGCTGATCTCTTGTCTTCTTATTGCGGCAAAATACCTCGTGGTAAAAAGATTACAGCTTTAGATGTAGGCGTCGGAGCGAATACGGTCTATCCTATCATTGGAATTCAAGAGTATGGTTGGAATTTTATAGGGTCAGATGTGCACCTCCCTTCATTGGAATCTGCTCAAAACATTCTAGACCTTAATCCCTCATTAAAGGAAAAATTCACTCTTAGAAAACAGAATAATCCTGAGCATATCTTTAAAGGCATTATCCAGAGTGATGAATTTATAGATCTGGTGGTTTGTAATCCACCCTTTCACGACTCGAAAATGGTAGCACAAACAGGCACGACTAGAAAATTAAAAAACCTTAAAGATGATGACGAAGCTTTGCCGGTCTTGAATTTCGGTGGTCAAGACAATGAACTTTGGAGAAAAGGCGGAGAATTGAAGTTTGCTCAGGATATGATAAAAGAAAGCAGGGAATTATCTACTTCTTTCTTTTTATATTCCATCTTTATCTCAAAAGAGAGTAATATAAAATCTATCCTTAGTACACTCGAGGCTGCCAAAGCCCTAGAAGTAAAAACAATCACCATGGGTCAAGGTCAAAAGAAAAGCAGAGTTTTAGTCTGGACTTATCTCACACCACACCAGATCAGGCTGTGGAGTGAATCGAAAAAATAAATTTATTCATTTTGTAAAACGATCTGCTTCAATCGATCCATAATCATAGCTTTTGATAGCCATTGTCCACGGTGTATGATCCCCTCTATAGTTTGTGTATTACGAATATCATCTACAGGATTTTTTTCTAAAAGTATCATATCAGCCCAATATCCGGCTGCGATATCACCTTCCTTATCTTGATGGCTGTAGAATCTAGCCACTTCTGAGGTCCCTGCTTGCAAAATCTTCCAATTGGGTATCCCTGCATCCGCCCAGGATTCCATCTCATGATGAATAGAAAAACCAGGTACATTCATTACTTGAGGTGCATCAGATCCAAGGATCAAATTCACTTTGCCTTTATAAAGACTGTACAGTAATTTTTTTCTTACCTGAATATAGTGCTCGTATCGCGCTTTAGTGTATCCATTACTTTTAATCAGATTGGTTTTGTTTTGCAACCAAGCGTATCGGATACGAGCAGGCATGTATGCCATTTCATTGGCTTGCATCATACTATTGGGGTCTTCAGGAGAAAACCATCGAGTAAATAGGGTCTGGGTAGGTACCATCCACGCTTGTGATTTTTTCGTGAGCTTGACTAGAGGCATTAAAGAGGTAAGATTGATTTGATCTGTTACATTAAATCCAAAAAAACCATTTTGAGTAAGATCAGCTAAAGGTGGCGCTAGCGCTTCTATGTAACCATCCAGATGATCGATTGTTTTTTGCCCGGAGCCCAACGCATGGCGGATACCTACTTCGACAGGTACATGACCTGCAAAATCAATACCTACTGCTTTTGAAGTCTGTGCGATCGCATTATAAACATCTAGCTTTATCCCTGGGTGAATTTTTAGAAAATCATATCCTTGTGATTTATATTTTTTGACTGCGGCCTCTGCAGTTGCAATATCAGGCATGGAATTTCCATTGAACGAAGGACTAGATGTATAAATATTGGGAGGGTAAAAACTAATATGTTGAAGCTTGAAGGTCTCTAATAAGTCCAAATGAAATGGCTGTCCTAACATGCCTCGGATCGTAGTCACACCGTTGGCAAGGTATAAAAACATGGTTTGATCCAATACCGTGACATTACCGGAAGAGTCCGGTACAGGGATATGAGCATGCATTTCAGCAAGTCCTGGCATTAGATATTTTCCAGAAGCATTTATAATGTTGGTGCCGACAGGAAGTACTACTTCGGTGGCCTTACCTATATGTTTGATCTTGCCATCTTCGATGTAAACCGTTTGATCCAATAAGATTTTTTTGGATATTGGTCGGATGACATGGACTCCTTTTAATGCAAGACTTTGAGATGGCAGGCTATGGAATGAAGCCAGAAACAGCATCATGATAACTATCCTCAAAAAAGGTAAATACATAGAATTTTAAGTTTTTCTTCGTTCAAAAATCTTTTCAATTTCCTTGGCCAGGGCCCAATCCTTGTCTGTAACTTTATTACCTGCCGAATGAGTATTGAGTTTGATATCAACCCTATTCCACACATTACTCCAATTAGGATGATGGTCCATTTTTTCACAAGCAAATGCTACTTCCATCATAAAAGACATTGCTGCAGTAAAGTCAACGAACTGAAATATGGCCCGGAGATGATCTTTTTCTTCTATCCACATAAATAATTGAGGTTAATGGATCTAAATATACAAGTCCTTTCGAATAGTTGTGGTTAAAAAAACAGCTCTCTTAGACCCTCAAGGTCAGATGGGGCTCAGACTGAGCGAAAAAGTAAGGGAGGCGTTTTTAAAAACGTATAAGACAGTATTGTGTACAGCCCATGGTACAGTCCTGAAAGAGTATGTGCTGGTTCCCAAAAAACTATTCATGGATAATAAAAAAATGTCACCTTACCTTAAAATGAATGTTGACTACATCAATTCTTTAAAACCTAAATCGAAATAATGATTTATTTATTAAGAGCACTGGGTTTAATATTGATCTTATTGATCAGTTGTTCTTGGTTTTTCTCAATTGCCTTCAAAGACCCAGGTTGTATTATTAGGTACAGGGACTCCCAATGCTGATCCGGATCGATTCGGCCCATCACTAGCTATTGTAGTTAATGATGTACCCTACATTGTAGACTGCGGTCCTGGCGTAGTGCGTAGAGCGGCTGCGGCTTATAAGAAAGGTATAAAAGGATTAAATGCACCTTTGTTAAATACGTTATTCATCACCCATCTCCATTCAGATCATACGGTGGGTTATGCGTATTTTATTTTGACTCCTGCTGTATTGGAGCGCCAAGGTCCAGTGAAAGTGTTTGGCCCCAAAGGCACACGAAAATTGAACGACCACATACTAAAGGCCTATACTGAAGATATCGATATGCGAGTACACGGATTGGAACATGGCGACCCCAAAGCCTATAAAGTAAATATTCAGGAAATAAAGCCAGGGGTGATCTATAAAGATACTAATGTCACGGTTATAGCTTTTAAATTGATCCATGGTTCATGGAAGGAAGCTTTCGGGTTTAGGTTCGAAACACCGGATAAAGTCATAGTAGTATCCGGTGATTGCACTTATAATGAAAGTTTGGTCGACCATGCTAAAGGATGTGATATCTTGATCCATGAAGTTTATTCTGAAGAAGGATTTGCCAAAAGGCCTCCAAAGTGGAAGACTTATCATGCTCAATTTCTCACTTCAACCACTCAGCTGGCAGATATAGCAAATAAAGTAATGCCTAAACTGTTGATTTTGACACATCAATTGATTTGGGGATCGACTGAAGAAAAATTAGTTGAAGAAATAAAATCAAAATATAAAGGGGAGGTGGTTTCTGGTCATGATTTGGACATCTTCTAATTCTAAGATTGCAAATCTCAACATTGACAATTTGTTTGCAATATTTACAATTTGCTATCTAAAAGTCAAAATACTTTTGCCTCCCATATGAAAAATCTATCTAAACTAGCTTTTGGCTTGATCGTGATCCTCGGTGTCGCTTGCCAGAACAATAAACCAACTACCGAAACTATTGCTCCAATTGTTGACGCCGCTGCCGCTGCTGCTGTTACTACTATGGTTGATACTATGAAAATGGATTCAACCGGAAAAGCACAAATGGATACTTCGAAAACTGGCCATGCAGGTCACACGCACTAATAAGGAAATCAAATAAAATTACTTTTGGCGACTCGTCCGGGCAACTGGCGGGTCGTTTTTTTTGTTTACAGCAAACCGTATTGCGTACATCTGCCTCTTATTACCACACTTTCTCTATCTGTTTATTATCTACCCATTTGCTCCATTTTTTATTGTAGGTATGCAGACGATGGGTTGTATGATTATTGTTATCTTCCAATGGATATCCCTGATTTGCCCATTCGAAGATGCTGCCATATAGATTGAAGACTTGGGTGTATCCTAGCGCTTTGATCTTGGTTGCTATTTTTTCACTTCGATAGCCTATAGAGCAGTAGACGACGAGGGTTTGGTTTTTTGATAGACCATTTAAAGCTGCTGGATTCCAATCGTGATCACCTATATATTTAGCCCCGGGGATATGACTGATTTGATACTCTTCTGCTTCACGAGCATCTAAATACTGCACACTACTCTTGGCTTGAGCTTCTTCAACAGATAGTATAGGAACAGAGAAGTCTATCCAGGAAGCAATCGTTTGGTCAAACAATGGGTTTCTTGCCTTACCGGTAAGTATGGTATTGGATTGACATTGGATCCAAGTAAATGAAATACAATATAATAACGTATAAAAACCACGATTAAGCTTCATGAGTCTTGCAAAGTTAAGGATATTCTAATTAATTACTATGCAATCAGAATCGGGGACCTAAATCCTGGCTAGAATTGATCTCTGTTTCTTTTTAATAGATTACTCGCTAAATGTACAGGCTTGCAAAAGCTCTAGACAACGAACAATCAAGGGTAAATATTTTGAGAAAGAAGAGCTCATAACATTTATTTCTCAATACTAATGCTTGACTAACAATTAACCCCTAATACCAAATGATAAGAAGCTGTGGTCACGATATGTATGCTGGATTAATTGAGAGAGGAGAAGTAGCATGTTAATTGCTATCTTCCCCTCTCAATATACTAACTAACTCTTATTATTCATTAGAAAGCCTATGAATAAATCACTTTGAAGATAAGCTATGATTTTTAATCTCGAAATAAGCTTTTTTGAACCACAAATAAATTTGGTCGATTCAAATTATTATTTCTTTTGAAAATATTTTCAAAATAATATAATTATCGTAGTATAAATTAAAGATTTAATAATTTCAACTTTTAATATAATTTCTTCACTTAGAAAATATTTAGAAAATAAGAAATTCAATGTTAAGAATATACAAAAGATTATTAAGAACCTTATGCCAATCCATTTGAGGCTTGTCATTTTTATAAAAAATAAACTATATTATTCATTTTCACAGTCCAATTGATGCATCTATATAGCTCTACTAGCACAATTGCTTGCAAATTCACTTGCCGTTATTACCCTGCTACCTGACTCTCCACCAATATAGGTATCGGAAACTAAATCTATTAAATGACCAACTAAACAACCCGATGCATCTCTAACTATTATAATTCCAATAATCCTCCATATTCTTAAATTAAGTAAAACTAGCATAATGTTTAATTTTGTTTCGTAATTATTTTTTCAAAACACAAAAGAATGTTGAGCAATAGATAATGTCATATCTGATAAGAACCGATTGGTTGTTGTCATATTAACAATTATTTCAATTATTTACAAAACTAGATATTATGCTTACCAAAAAACAAAAGCTGGGATGAAAAGCGTGTATTTAAAATCTATAATTAAGACCAAATAGGAACGCTCTTGGAAATAAACTACGACTCAAAATAGTTTTAGAAATTTCATTAGTTGTTTGAAATATATAAGATTCGTTATTGAGCAAGTTTTTACCAAAAATTCCAATATCAAGATTCGAAGTAAACTTTACTTCATAATTAATGTCTATAAATATTTGTTGTTTAGAAAACAATTGGTGTCCTAAAATCATAATCCAATCTTGGGCTATTTTGAGAGAATGATTTTTTATCCTCGAATTTAATTCTAAGGATGATTGTATTATTCGATTAGAGAACACTTGATTAGAACCTATTATTCTACTTTCTTGCAGGCTAAATCCTAATGAACCCTTGTAATTGAAAAAATTACTAAAAGCACTTTTTATGCTAGAACTAAATTGTAAATGATTAAAAGTTGCTAATCGATTGATTGAGGAAATGGATGTATAGTATCGTGTCCAATCACCTATTGCTGTAAAACTGACAACGTGTTTTATTTTATACAATAAGGTGCTAATATTTAGGTTTGAATAATAATTATGATTTGACAAACTTGTATTGTTGGCGGTTAAAAAGATATACCTTTCATTTAATTTTTTATCAATGATTGGGTTTTCTCTCGAACTGCGATACAGAAAGTTGACCGTCAATGTACGTTGTGCTTGCAAATCGATAAAATTATATGAGCCCTGAAATCGATTTTCTAATGGTACAATCAAGAGTGACTTATTAATATACAAAGTATAAAGATCGTATAAATAAGGTAGGCCTGAATAATATTGTCTATATATTGTATTACGATATGATTGAAAGCCCAAAGTAAGGAACTGATCTTGCGGCAATATCCATTTGATGTTCAGGCTGGGATTAATAAAAGTACTGAGTCTTTCTGTTTTACCAATGATCTTAGATCCTAGAACAGACTGATTGTGATTTATCATACTTAATGAAGAAGAAATAAAATAATTCCTTCTCGGATAAGTAGCAGAAATCACCATTGCTAACGTATTATTTTGAAATTCGGAATGATCATAACTGTTGATTTGCCTGGTGATGGATGGTGCTTTATTATGAGTATATGTAATTCCACCAATAGTAGTAACGGTACTCCAATTTTTTGTCCATCTAATATTTTGTACGAAAATTTGTCTCTGTGTTTGAATTTGTTGATTGTTATAAATTATGGAATCATATCGCACCTCCGTTAAAGTATCTAAAATTACATTTGTAAATCTTTTATCAGAACTAATTCTAGAGACTGATTCAATTACAGATGAATCTGATAATTTGTGTGAAATGTTGGCTAAAAAGGAGTAATAATTTTTATTTTCAGTTCCTATAATATCATTAAATGATATGTTGTTAAATATAGTTTTGTTTATAGTTTCAAATTGATTGGAAAGCAATCTTCCTGCCATTAAAATTCTTGTTTTATTGTGATGATTCCACTCAATTTCGTGAGACATCTTATAATATACCGGAATAAATGTAGTCCTATTTGATTGGTGAAATTCAAATTGATTTTGTCCAGTGTTGTACGTTTGATCAAATTTTTGGTTGGTCCTTTGCATATCTTTAGATTTAGCCATATAACTCCTAATGGATAGCGAAGGAGCCAATTTAAATAAAGTATGAGCAGAACCAAAAAGTAATTTATTTTGGTAGCCTCTTTCCCAATATGGGACTCTAAGTAATTCGCTATTTTCCAATGGATTAACACTAAACCATGGTTGGTCGTTTCTAAACTCAAAGGAATTAAACCCATCTATAAAAGGCGTGTTATTGATACCAAAATTATTTTGTGAGATCTCTGCCACTGCTTTAATTTTCTTCTTGATAAAGATTGGAGTAAATTGAGCATGATGATGGCCAATTCCTAAACCAAGTGAAAGCTCACCGTTAAAAGCTGTAGCACCGTCTTTTAATGTTAGGTTGAGGACGACTTCATCGCTTTTGGTAACTTTTTTATAGAGTGGATTTTTGTGGTAGTCCGATATCCCCTCTATTGATTGCAATATGTCTAATGGAATCGTCCGGATGACATTTTTATAATCCGATCCTAAAACATCATCACCATCGATCATCACCGTTTCGATTGATTTACCTTTATATTTAATTTCTCCAGTATTTTTATTATATTCTACACCAGGTAATTTATTGAGGATATCGGATAATTTTTTATCATCAAAGGTGCGGTATTTTTCTACATGATATCTAACCGTATCATCATTTATATCTGGACTAACGGTAGCGATCGTTACTTCTTTTAATTCAATAATTTTAAATGTTACTTCGAAGTCAACTCTACGATTGGAATCAGGATTCTGCATTAAGTCTATCGTAATGTATTTATCGTAAATATTTAAACTCTGACAACTTAATATGACCCGTGAGGGATAGGTTACTTTAGATTTTAATTTATACGTTCCTTTTGCATCTGTAATTGTGTTGCCGAGAATACTTGAAGTATCAATATTAAAGAGAGTGATTATAC
>JAYSTG010000487.1:0-3168 GCA_043719965.1 Saprospiraceae bacterium
CCTATTCTTCGATAAAAGTCTCGAGCGATGCCTGTAATGGCGTATTTATTGCCTATATCCGTCTGACCCAGTCCTCCTGTTGTAAGCCCACCAAGATGAGAAGATGGCTCTATAAGAATGACTTTTTTGCCTAAACGAGTAGCTGTAACGGCTGCAATGATACCTGCAGAAGTGCCTCCATAAATACATATGTCTGTTTGTAAAGTATTATAATGCGGTGAAATAAGGACATTTGTTGTTAAACCCTGATTCAAGCACAATATCAGGATAGCTACAAAATGAAGGCTTATAAAAATCATGATCTCGGAGTTAATATTAGCCCTAAATTAAGTCCAATCTTTAATATAATGGAGCTCAATTGGCAGGCGGAGGGTTAGCCGGGCGGGATATCTATTTTGCCGATATGCTCCGCTTTTATTCCTCTTTTGTAAAACCGATTCGTTTTCGGTTGACTTGTTGTTCTCTTGATTCTTTGTCTGCCATTAGTCTTTTAAGGTATTCAAACAATACTTTAATTTCTTCTCCCTGGCCTTCGGTTTGCCGTTCTATCTTTTCGATTTTCAATAGTATATCTTTGTGACTGAGTAACATTTCGCGAAGCTTTACAAAGATCCTGATGATTTTAATATTCATTTCTATAGCTCTTGGGCTATTTAAAACGCAAGACAACATCGTGACTCCAGACTCAGTAAAGCAATATGGAGCATAGCGCAATCCTTGCTTATCCGATTTGGAGGTCACAAACTGTGACCTCTAGTTTTCTAACTCTTTAACTTTCATCTCAAACATAAAGTCTTTCGGGAATCGGTTAATATTCCTCTTTACTGCTTGCTTTAGTACTTTTGTCTGTACACCATATAGCTCGGCCAGATCTCGATCTAGCATTACTTTTTGATGTCTAATCTGGAATATCTTCTGAACGATGACTTCATCTGGCACTTTTACAATCTTGTTCATAGTTTAAAAATAATTTATTTATACGATCCAAAGCTTCGAATTTACTTCAATGGATGATATCGATCTAATGCATCTTTCAGCTCTTCAGCTCTTGTATATTGAACACATCATACCTCTCTGTAGCTGAGTTGATTGATTTTATTAGGATCATACCCGTAGGTAAGATTATCTACTGTGCCAAAGATGCCTGCAGTGAGCTGACCATTTCGAGCCATTGTTTTTATATTACCCCGCCTGTTGCAGCCTTCTTTAAAGGAGTCGGGCAGGCATTTTTGTCATATGTGATATTATCCACATTATATCGATTACCAATGGTGGAGCCGTAGCTGCCTTTGTATTCACTGTACTTAGCAGCAGTAAGACGATTGAGATCATCGTCCCGATGCTCATTTCATTCGATCAGGGATCTTCGATACCCATAAGTATATCCAGCTAGATTACGAGTAGCACCATTGATAGTCCAATTAGCCCCTGTACGCCATTCGGTAAAGGCTATATTGCCATTATATTGAGGTGATGCTGTAAAACTCCTTGGCGTAGTAGCTGGGGGCGCATCGTAGTAAAGTCGTTGAGCGAAAAGATCTGCATTGCTTACGGCAGGGTCATTGATCTTAGTGAGCCATTTGCGGATATTGTAGGAGTAGTCTATCGCCTGCAGGCCACCGCCGAGTGTTTTGGTGGCTAGTTCATCGCGTTCATTATAGGATTGTGCTGAGATCAGTTTTTCATTAGTTGCTACATCGCCGATCTGGTGATAGGTATTGAGTATTCTACTGGCATGATCATAGGTGAATCGTTGATTGACGATGGCTGTGGTGATGGAAGTATTGTGTTGCAGCCTGGTATTGATTAGGCGGCCTGGAAAATTGTACTTCATCCAGGAGAGATCTTTACCACCCATATGATGCACATTTTTGTGATGGATCTCGCGACCGAAAATATCATAAAACGGATAACCTTCTATATAGGCCGTAGGTGCAGATGCGTCTAGCTTGAGGATAGCTGTACGGGTGCCGGTAAGTTTACCTAATACATAGGGATATTGTGAGCTATAAGTGACCGTGCTCGCGGTAGGTGCTGTATAACTTACTTCATCACCTCCTGTGTCATCAAAATTTTATCTTTTGAGTCCTGTATATTTGTCGTATTACATCTCAAAGCATTATTTTTAAACCTTTTACAATACAAATACTATGGCATCATTCGGTAAAAGATTACGGGAATGTAAAGAGGCTAAAGACCTTTCTCAGCAAGACCTTGCTAAACTCATGTCTACTTCTTACACTGTAATAGGTAAATATGAGAGGGATGAGATGATCCCATCTATCGATGTCGCTAAAAAACTAGCTAAACATTTGGAGAGCACTATCGGGTATCTACTCGGTGAGACTGATGATATGAATCTTTTGAAAGATAAGGATATGCTGAAGCGGTTGAAGGATATCTCTGTGCTACCGGATACTGATAAATCGAATATCCTTTATACGATTGATAATTTGCTGGCTGCTGCTAAGACGAGATTGGCATATAAGTAAAAAAAGCCCCGCGGGGACGAGGCATTGATTATTTATTAGCTGTATTCATTTTGAATAATATCGTTCTCACTGCCGACCCCTAAACAAATGTTCTCCTTTTCATCACACAAATACCAATTTCTATCAAAGTACTCCTTATCATAATAACTGTTAATATCACAAAATATACTTAAAACTTTTCCTGAATCAAAGCTCAATTGAAGGTCATAGAAGCTATTATTTTGTACTTCACTTAAAAAGTCTCCATTTAATGCAGTAACATTTATTTCAAAATGAGAGCCTACTGAATTATCTGCCTCGTTCCAAGAAGCTAAAATATGTGATTGATCAGTTAATCTCCAAACACACTGAATTGTGAGTGAATATCGATTATTAAAAGTCAAAATAACAACACTCCCATTAAAATTTCCGCCACAAATAACCTCTGTAACGAAAGTACCTTTTAATCTGGTTAGTAATTCATCAAGGCTTTTCATTTCTGTAATTTTCTTTAATATAGTTTTTCAATCCGTTAAAATTTAAATCTAATTTCTGTTCACGGAGATCCTTATGTATTTCCTTTCTTTCTTTATCAGTCAATTTAAACCGTAAACATGCAATAGGAATTGAAAAATGGTAATAAAAAGTCTTACTTTTAGAGTGGAAACCAATAAGAATATTTAATTAACAAAACTCA
>JAYSTG010000488.1:0-3168 GCA_043719965.1 Saprospiraceae bacterium
AATAAAAATGACCTTACTTGTTCTTTAAGAAATAGTATTGGAGAGTTGATTCACAGACCGTACTGTAAAAAAAAATAAAAAAAATAATAAAACATATACTATATTTTCACATTTTGATTAATTTGTAGGTTCAACTTTATAATTACAATGGCAAAGTATACCTTACAAATCAATGGAGAAACCAAAGAAGTCGAGGCTTCAGCAGATATGCCCTTGCTCTGGGTACTGAGAGATGGTCTCGGACTATGTGGTACCAAGTATGGCTGCGGTAAAGCGCTCTGTGGCGCCTGTACTGTGCATGTTGATGGGGAGGCCACCAGATCATGTAGTACCCCAGTATCCACTTTAAGCGGGAAAAAGATTACCACCATCGAAGGAATTGGATTGAATGGATTGCATCCGGTGCAAAAAGCCTGGATGGATACAGATGTCGCTCAGTGTGGATATTGTCAAGGTGGTCAAATCATGTCTGCCATTGCATTATTGCAGAAAAACTCCAACCCTACGGATGATGATATAGATGCGGCTATGGTGGGAAATATCTGTCGATGTGGAACCTATGTAAGAATCAGAAAAGCAATTAAAAAAGTAGCAGCCATATGAAAAAGGAAAGCAAGCTATATAAAGTATCTCGTAGAGATTTTATTATAAAAAGTGGTCTTGTAGGCGCTGGGGGGTTATTTCTAAGTGTTCAATTGAGTTGTAAAGAAAAGCCAAAATTCAATACTGGTGAACCCAACGTTTTATTTGCACCTAATGTATATATCAATATTGCAGGTACCGGTATGGTCACTTTATTTGCTCACCGATCAGAGATGGGTACTGGTATTCGGACTAGTTTACCGTTAGTGATGGCTGATGAGCTTGAGGCCGATTGGTCAAAAGTAAAATTGGAACAAGCCGTAGCGGATGAAAAATATGGTGATCAAAACACCGATGGGTCTTATAGTATTAGGATGTTCTACCCACAAATGCGTAAAGCTGGAGCTACAGTAAGGCTCTTGCTGGAACAAGCTGCAGCTAAAGAATGGGGTGTACCTGTCGTCGAATGTACTGCAAAAAATCATGAAGTAATACATACTTCCGGCAAGACATTTGGCTATGGTTATTTAGCAGATAAAGCTGGTAAATTACCATTACCAAAAGATGATGAGATCAAATTAAAAGATGAGAAAGATTTTAAATATATCGGCCAAAAATCTTCAATCTATGACCAATTAGATATTGTCACCGGAAAAGCGAAGTTTGGGTTAGACATAATCATCCCCAATGCAAAAATGGCTGTCATCCTAAGGAATCCTGAGCCTGGCCCTGGCATAGTCTCATTCAACAGCGATGCAGCGCTTGCGGTAGAAGGAGTGTTTAAAGTATTCGTACTTAAAAATAATGAATTCCCAATGGGGCATCAAAAGCCTTTAGGTGGCATAGCAGTGGTTGCTAACAATACTTGGTCTGCTATTAAAGGGCGAGATGCTCTGACTGTGACTTGGAAAAAAGGGAATAATGGGGACTATGATACGACGGCTTATCAAGCTAAAATGTTGAAAGATGTCAATCGAAAAGGTCAGGCCAAAAGAACAATTGGCAATGCCTACACCGCCTTGAACTCAGCAAAAAAGCTTATTAAAACTGATTATATAGTGCCGCATCTGGCGCATACACCTATGGAAACGCCTTGCGCCGTAGCAGATGTAAAACCTGATGGTAGTTGCGAAATTTGGGCGCCAGTACAAGACCCTCAAACAACCAGAAAATCTGTTGCGGAAGCTCTCGGCGTGGATGTATCGAAAGTTAAAATAAACATTACTTTATTAGGCGGAGGGTTTGGAAGAAAATCAAAACCCGATTTTGTGATCGAAGCGGCACTGATATCAAAAGAAATAGGCGGTCCTGTGAAATTATTATGGACTAGAGAAGATGATATCCAACATGATTATTTTCATTTTAACAGTGCACAACATATTGAGGCTAGTCTGGATGCTGATAACAAAGTAAGCGGATGGTTGCATCGATCAGCATTCCCTCCGATCGGAGGTACAGGTAGTATCAAAGAAAAAGTAGCTTCCGGTGCTGAGATGAGTATGGGGATGATAGATAATCCTATGGATGTACCTCATATGACTATGGAGATCCAGGAAGCAGTGGCCAAAACAAGAATTGGTTGGCTTCGCTCTGTTGCCAATGTACATCATGCTTTTGCCGTAGGATCTACGATGGATCAAATTGCATTACACAGAGGGGTAGACCCAGCACAAAATCTTTTGGATTTATTGGGCACTGATCGAGTTATTAATTTTGGACAATTATCTGATTCATTCTGGAATTACAATGAAAAGGAAGAGGATTTTCCATGGGACACAGCTCGGCTTCGCACGGTGATAGAGCATGTAATAGAAAAATCAGGTTGGTCAAAAAGAACAAAATCAAAAGCTAAGGGTGTAGGGATCGCAGCCCATCGGAGTTTTCTTACGTATGTAGCCTGTGTAGTCGAAGTGGAAGTCAGCGATACTGGCAAAATAAAAATACCGAAAGTATATTATGCCGTTGATTGCGGAGTGCCAGTGAATCCTGATCGTATCAAAGCCCAGTTTGAAGGGGGAGCAGCATTTGCAAGTAGCTTGGCACTAAAAAGTGAAATCACGATTAAAAATGGACAAGTTCAACAATCAAATTTTGATAATTATCAGGTCGCTCGCATTACAGATGCTCCATATGAAACTGAAGTATATCTTATGGATAGCAAAGAAAAACCAACTGGGGTAGGAGAGCCCCCTGTACCACCGTTTATTCCTGCCCTTTGTAATGCAATATTTGCAGCTACAGGCAAGAGGATTACTAAATTACCGATAGATTTGACTTTGGGAATTTATTGAATAGAAAAACTTAAGGCTAAGCTTTTAAAGCAAACAACTTTTGTATAAACCATTGGCTCTATCAAAGGATACCAATTAGTCTAATTTAATTCGATCAATCACGATATACCCCCAACTTTCGGCACAAGAGGCGGGATCCACCCCCCAATCAAGTGATACTTTTATGGGAAATCCGTTAGACTGTTCCAGCTCCCATAGATTGAGCTTGGTTCCTTTAGGTAGCTCTTTAAAGATATATGTAGTACTATCGATTTGGACCACCCAATCTCCGCAACAACCACATCGCTCACCTCTG
>JAYSTG010000489.1:0-3167 GCA_043719965.1 Saprospiraceae bacterium
ACGACTATAGGAGTCATCAGACCTTTTCTTCTCGATGTGATAGCTTCCGCTTATAAAGTACTTTTACTTTAATAGACTATTTCTGAAGGCATTTTAGAACTAAGGGTATTTGGTTTAAACTGATCTACTTATTGTTTTATTGTTTCAAATATACATTTAACATTTATCAAAAGCAAGCTTTTTGTGACGCTTTTTCTTCAAAAGCCAATTTTTAACTTGAATCCAGCCTTTTAAAAGCCGATGTGGTTGCAAGGTTTTGAGATAAAGGAATGGGACGGACCAACTGGTTTTTCATTTTAACCTACAGGATGGGCTTTTTAATAAATACGGAGCTTATTAGGCTAAGTTTGATCTGCTTTATAGGAATATAAGCCCTTTGCAACCTAAATAAGGCATCGTATACTTTATATTAGTAAATTATCAATTAAGGTAAGATCTTTGTGATTTAATGTAATCTTTTCTTTATAGTTATATGCATTGGTTTCTCGTTGTACTGCTATATTTGGGATGGATATTGAACAGAACTTTTGAATATCGATCCACACCTCCTAACATCGTACTTATCTTTTTCGATGATCTCGGCTACGGAGATCTCTCTTGTTATGGGGCATTGGATATTTATACTCCCCATATGGATCGATTGGCAGCTGAAGGCGTAAGGTTTACCAATTTTTTATCAGCTCAGGCAGTTTGTTCTGCTTCAAGAGCTGCACTATTGACCGGATGTTACCCCAATAGGATAGGAATATCAGGAGCGCTGTTTCCTAATGCCAACACCGGCATTCATACCAATGAAACCACTATGGCAGAAATGCTGAAACAAAAAGGTTATCAAACTGCCATCTTCGGCAAGTGGCATCTAGGGGATAAAAAAGAATATTTACCCTTGCAACATGGATTTGATGAATACTACGGTATACCATATTCCAATGATATGTGGCCCGTAGGTTATGATGGTTTACCTGCTACTACAGCCAATAAATTAAGGTTTCCTACACTGCCATTGATTGAAGGTAATGATAAGATAGATTCTATAAAGACCCTGGAAGAACAGGGATTATTGACTCAAAAATATACCAAACGAGCTATATCTTTTATCCATAGGAATAAAAACAAACCTTTCTTTTTATATCTACCCCATAGTATGCCCCATGTACCCATAGCTCCATCTGCTGCATTCAAGGGCACTAGCCGACAAGGCACCTATGGTGATGTGGTACAAGAGCTGGATTGGTCCGTAGGGCAAATCATGGATGCGCTAAAAATGAATAAACTAGATAAAAACACGATGGTCATCATTACGAGCGATAATGGTCCTTGGTCTAACTATGGTAATCATGCCGGATCATCCGGAGGATTGCGAGAAGGCAAGGGCACTACTTTCGAAGGCGGACATCGAGAACCCTGTATCGTGCGATGGCAAGGTACCCTTCCGAGTGGTAGAATATGCAATGCATTATGTTCCACGATTGATCTATTTCCGACCATTGCAAAATTGACAGGAGCTTCACTACCTCAATTAAAGATTGACGGATTGGATATTTCAAATTTGTTTTATCATCCAGAGTCGTCATCACCTCGGTCTTTGTTTTATTATTATTATCGTCGCAATGCACTGGAGGCTATACGAAAAGATCATTGGAAATTGGTCTTTGCTCATCCTGGACGATCTTATAAAAATCAAATTCCAGGTGTGGATGGTTTCCCCGGTGCAGTTCAAGATGATAAATCTATAGAACCCGGCTTATATGATTTGCGTCGAGACCCTGGAGAAGCTTATGATATCTCTTTAGCGCATCCGGAAATTGTAATAGAGTTGCAAACGCTGGCAGAAGAGGCTCGAAAAGAATTAGGTGATGATCTAGTCCAGCGCAAAGGACTACATGTAAGGAATCAATAGGTAGTCGTTGTTTTTTCAACGAGTGGATAACCTTTCTATTAAATAATTTTTATATATTTAACGCGAATTTAAAACTTTATATACAGTGTTAAAAGAATTTAAAGACTTTATCAACAAGGGCAATGTCCTTGATCTCGCTGTTGCAGTCATCTTAGGTGCTGCATTCGGCAATATCATAGGCTCAATGGTGGATGACCTGCTCATGCCAATCATTGGATCTATGTTTAAAATCAATTTTACAGATTGGAAATATACTTTACAAGATGCTGTAGTAGGCGCTGATGGTAAAGAAATTTCAGCTGCAATCAATTTTGGTATTGGAAAATTTATCCAGACGCTTATTAATTTTATCCTGGTAGCTTTCCCTGTATTCTTAATCGTTAAAGCAGTCAATCGATCTAAGAAAGCTGAACCTGCTCCTGCTCCTCCAGTGACGGAAACGCTGCTTGCAGAGATCAGGGATTTACTTAAAAAATAAGTATGTAGAAATTCTCAAGGCAAATATTTCTGAACGACAAAAGCCATCCGCTCGCGGATGGCTTTTGCATTTTTAGGCTCTTCTTTTTATTTTTAATATTCGACTGTTGACTATCTGTCCGTAATTCGTACATTCGTCTATGAGTCATTCCACCTTATGTTAGTCAAGGCACATACCGCTGCAGTCCATGGCGTAGATGCTCTTCCCATCACGGTAGAAGTCAATGCAGGTGGCACCATAGCTGCCGGTAAACAATATTACTATTTAGTAGGATTACCAGATAATGCTGTAAAAGAGGGACAACAGCGTATAGAATCCGCTTTGAAAAACATGGGCTATACCATGCCCAGGATGAAAATCATAGTCAATCTCGCACCCGCTGATATTCGTAAAGAAGGTTCTGCATATGATCTACCTATCGCTATAGGTATTCTTGCAGGTTCCAAACAAATTCAAGCACCCCTACTTGAAGATTATATGATCATCGGTGAGCTCTCCTTAGATGGTACCTTGCGACCCATCAAAGGGGCATTACCCATTGCAGTTCTGGCAAATAAAAATAAATATAAAGGACTGATCTTACCCATAGCCAATGCTCGTGAAGCTGCCATAGTATCTGGATTACCGGTATACGGTATAGATAATTTACAAGAGGCTATTGATCTCGTAGATGGTAAGCTCAATACGCAAGCTATCACAGTCAATATTCATGATGAGTTTAATACTTCTGTTAATTTCTACGACCTTGATTTTTCTGATGTTAAGGGTCAAGAGAATATAAAACGGGCC
>JAYSTG010000490.1:0-3165 GCA_043719965.1 Saprospiraceae bacterium
GTTTGATGGCCGATGTTACTTCATTGGATGAGGTGGTGGTTATAGGGTATGGAACGCAGGATAAAAAGGAAGTAACCAGTGCTGTGACTAGCGTAAAATCTGAGGATTTTAATAAAGGAACTGTTAATGATCCTGCTCAATTACTTCAGGGTAAAGTTGCCGGTCTTAATATTGCTAAACCTGGTAATGACCCTAATGGAACTTATAATATTCGCCTTAGAGGTATTGCGAGTTTTGGAGCCAATACAGAGCCCCTCATCGTGATTGACGGGGTTATAGGAGGATCTCTAAGCACAGTTGATCCGAATGACATAGCTTCCATTGATGTACTTAAAGACGGATCGGCAGCAGCTATTTACGGTTCGAGGGGTGGTAGTGGTGTAATTTTAATCACAACTAAAACAGGGAAAGCAGGAAGAGTTCAGGTTGAATACAATGGTTCTTTTGCAATTGAGGAAATTGGTAGAACGATTAAGGTTATGACTGCTGATGAATATCGAAAGGTTGCAGGGGCTAAAGACTTTGGGTCAAGTACTGATTGGCTAGATGTAGTTACACAAACTGGAAATTATCAGGTGCATAACTTATCCTTATCTGGTGGATCCAGTGGTACGACATACCGCGGTTCTTTTAACGTCCGTGATGCTCAGGGCATTGCAATTAACTCCGGGTTCTCACAAATTAATGGCCGCTTTAACCTTACGCAAAAAGCATTAAAGGATAAAGCCACCTTTAATGTCAATCTATCAACCACTAGAAAAGAAGCCGAATTTGGTTTTGTCGAATCGCTCCGTTATGCCATTATTTCAAATCCTACCATGCCTGTTTACGATGCTAGATCTTCTAATGATAGCGAGACCGGTGGCGCCGAGTACGGGGGGTATTCTGAAAGAGGTATCTTTGATTACTTCAACCCACTTTCAATTGCTGAGCAGAACAAAAGTGATGGAAAAGATTCTCGTCTTTTAGCCAGCCTCAGAGCTGAATATGATTTTAGTGATGTCATTAATGGGTTGCGTGGCTCCGTATTTTATTCTCAACAAGAAGAAACAGAATTAAGAGGACAGTATTTCTCAAAAACTTCAAAATGGATCGGTGCTAATCGAAATGGCTTAGGAAACAGGTCAACTAACCAGCGCTCCACCCAACTTTTTGAATCTACATTAAATTATGATAAAGACTTTGGAGGAGCAAACCTTGCTTTGTTGGGTGGTTACTCTTATCAGTATTTTTTTAACGAAGGTTTCGGTATGGAAGGTGGTAATTTTTTAACTGATGCATTTAGCTATAATAATTTGGGTACAGCATTAGATTTTTCAAAAGGTCTCGGGCGAGTTATTAGCTATGCAAATTCCTATACCTTAGTGGCTTTTTTAGGAAGAGCCAACCTTAATTTTAGCGATAATTACTTTTTTTCAGCCAGTGCTCGATATGAAGGGTCTTCTCGCTTTGGAGCAAATAACAGATGGGGAATATTTCCTGCGGTGAGTGCTGGAGTTACTTTAAGTAATTTGGTTGATCTACCAGCTGTTAATAGTTTAAAATTAAGGGCTAGTTATGGGGTTACAGGAAATAATCCTGCGGATTCGTATGCTTCATTGCAACGATTTGGTCAAAGAGGAAACTTCTTTTATAATGGTGCTTATGGACCTAGTTATGGACCTATTAGTAATGCTAATCCGGATTTAAAATGGGAAACTAAAGCTGAGTTTGATTTTGGATTGGACTTTAGTATGCTTGATAATCGATTGACTGGTACCGCCGACTACTATATACGAAAAACCAATGATTTATTACTGAGAGTCAATGTTCCGGTACCACCCAATCTATTTGGTCAGACGTTGGTAAATATTGGTGAGCTGGAGAATAAGGGTTTTGAATTGGCGCTGAATTACCTGGTTACCAGTGCACCCAATTTAACATGGTCTACAGGGATGAACATGGCGACCATGAATACAAAAGTGGTGAGCTTGAGTTCGGGTGCTTTGACTGTGGGTGAGGGAGGCGTTTTATACCGGGCAAATATGGGTTCACCAGGGCAAAACAGCACTTCATTGGTGCGTGTGAAAGAGGGTGAAGAATTGGGCCAACTATGGGGCCCCATTCAAGAAAGTGTCAATGCAGATGGTACATTAAAGTTTAAAGATTTAAACGGCGATGGATCTTTTTGCAATTGCGATGCTGATAGAACGGTGGTGGGAAATGGTTTACCAAAATTCACATTGGGTTGGAACAACGACTTTACTTTTGGTAAGTTTGACCTGTCTATATTTTTTAGAGGTTCTTTTGGTCATCAGCTAGTCAATAGTTATAGGGGATTTTATGAAAATGTTGAACCTACCACTGTAATCAATTATAATATTGTCAATACCAAATATTTTGATCCTAACATCAAAAAAGCCACTGTAAATAATACCCACATTGAAAAGGCAGATTTTGTAAAACTAGATAACATGTCTTTCGGTTACAATTTTGGCATGCAGGGTAAAGCTGTTAATAAGTTGAGGATATTTCTGGCCGCACAGAATCTGTTTGTAATAACGAATTACACCGGGGTGGACCCAGAAGTAAGGTATGTGGATGCAAATGATGCTAATCCAAATGGATTTTTTCCTGGACCTCCGGATCCACTGGCGCCGGGAGTTGAAAGACGTGGCACCTATTTCACCACCCGGACTTTTACATTTGGTGTAAACCTTGGCTTCTAAAAATTAAATGATTAATGATAATTAACATGAAAAAATATAAAATAAGACAATTACTTATGATAGGGTTAGGAATTACTTTCTTCACCTTATCTTGTACAAATCTTGAGGAGGAATTGTATAGTGATGTTACAGCCGATAATTTTTTTAAAACACAAGATGAGTTTATTGCTGCATTGGGCCAGGCTTATGCCTCTTTTGGGGGAATTGGAAACCACTCAAACTTGTGGTCAATTAATGAAATTTCATCAGACGAATTAGTCATTTCAACCAAAGGTGGAGACTGGTACGATGGTGGTGTTTTGCTTCAATTGCACCAGCATCAATTTGCTCCAGACAATGGTTTTTTTAACAATGCCTGGACCTTCATTTACGGAGGCATAAATACCTGCAACCGTCTGATTTTCCAATTCAAATCATTGGGTACTCCAGAGGCTGATGCATTTATTTATGAACTTCG
>JAYSTG010000050.1:0-5727 GCA_043719965.1 Saprospiraceae bacterium
CGGACTGATCATCGATATCTATGGCCAGCATGCCGTGATACAATGCCATACGATAGGCATGTACAGATCTATAGGCTTGATCGCCGATGCGTTAAAAAATATATATGGCGATACACTCAAAACAATTTATAATAAAAGCAAAGAATCTTTAGGTCAAGAAAATAAACCATCTGAAAATAATTTTTTACTCGGCGATGCAGAAGAAACCACGATCCTTGAATATGGTCACCCCTTTAAGGTAAACTGGGTCACCGGTCAAAAGACAGGTTTCTTTATAGACCAGCGCGAAAATAGAAAACTTGTAGGCGGCTACAGCAGCGGAAAATCCCTATTGAATTTATTTTGTTACAGCGGCGGTTTTTCAGTTTATGCTTTACATCAAGGAGCACTTTCTGTAGACTCTGTGGATGTATCTGCTAAAGCTATAGAATTGACAGATATGAATATAGGATTACTGGATGAATCCCATCCGCCACACCACAGTCATGCAATCGATGTGAATAAATTTTTAGCCGAATGTGCGATGTATGATGTCATCGTATGCGATCCCCCTGCATTCGCAAAAAGTATTAATAAAAGGCATCAAGCGCTCATAGGCTATAAAAACCTAAATGCCAAAGTCATCAAAAAAGTAAAATCCGGTGGGCTATTATTTACATTCTCCTGCTCTCAAGTGATGGATAGAGAAATGTTTCAACAAACTATATTGGCAGCTGCTTTAGAGTCAAATCGCAAGGTAAAGATCTTGCAGCACTTAGGCCAAGGTCCGGATCATCCGATTAATATATACCATCCTGAGGGGTCGTATCTGAAAGGTCTGATGCTTTATGTAGAAGATTGAGCCAATCGTTCCAGGTATACCTCTAAAAAATGCTGTAACGTTTTTCTCCGATATTGCATGATCCAGCGAGGATGTGGCAGCGGAATAATTTTATTAAAAAAATGATGCGTTTCATTCAATCTATTAAAGAAATCGAAATTTTTTCCTTCTCCAAGACAATAGGCTATTTTCGAATCTGAGTGACAAATTTTTTTTTGATCCATAATATTCTGAATAATAAAAGGACTCACTACTTTAGACAATACCTTATCATCATAGTAATTGTAATTCAAGCCTTCTTTTACGAATCCCAATGGACAGAGGGAAGAAATATAAAATTGTGCATAAAAGGACTTTAAACCACCCCACGCTTCGATGACTTTATAGATATATTGAGCAGAGAGTTCTGATTTTTTAAGAAAAGAATTTTCAAAGTGGCAAGTCTCCGACAATATTTTAGGATCGGTGAATGGAATACCGGTAAGTCCGCCACCTAATCGACCCGGATTGATACCAAATATAAGTGTACGAGGCTGATCGTCCTGGTAGTACTTTGAATAAAATAGCTGCATAACTCGCTGCGTTTCAGGCATAGTATATGGCAATAGCCACTCGATTTTACGAGGTAGCTTGACCTTCGGGCTCTTCAGGTTAAAGTGATAAGCCAGAATATTGTGGACTAGAGGGGATTTGGAGGTTGGCATGCTGAAACCGATTTTTTAAAAAAAAGCCCAACAAATAGTCGGGGGCGTATTGGAACATATCTTTAAATGAGGAAAAAGAATTTGTAGCTCACTTGTTTGAGAATAAATTGATCAGCAATAAATGGTTTAAGAAATATTATCCTGAATTGTACAAGGATATGCTAGACTGTGAACTAGAATAAAATCAGCTATAGGATATCCATCGGGTTCCGCTTCACCATAGTCTGGTGGAACCAATTTTTTACCTTCCTTTTCTGCATTCTCCAAAAGTGAATAAAACAATTCTTCATCATCATTAAAACCTGCATGTAGATGAAGCTTTTGAATAGTCTGGGCATACTCGTATTTTTCAGATCCGGAGAGGTCACTTGCTGAAAATTTATCAAATAACTGCTTGCCAGACATTTCTCCAAAGATGTTGGATAATAGTAAATAATTAAATAAATGCCGATCTGGAACCACAAAATATTCTTAATCTCCCGCCAACTCTGTCTGCAAAAATGGAAGATTTATGAAGTGGTAAATTATCAGATAATTTTTGAAATTTTGAATAAGTTAAATATTGAGCCTTTCTATTTTTTCCAATTAAATAATCTTGAATTAAATCACCTATCCCAACAGAATAAACACTATTTTCAATCATCTCGATTTCAATAACACGGTCAGGAAAAGTTAATAATGCTTTATCAATTTCTGCTTTATCATTTGCTGAAAGCAAAGGAGTCCCTGTAAAATTATCGGTATAAATTGGCAATCCGGAAATTGAATCCGCGTGAGTATTTTTAGGTTTAGTCATTGGTTTCTCCTTCTTTTTTTCCTCAGGAATACCTTTATTTTCTTTAGGAGTGTTGCTTGCTATCCCTTCTGATTGACTAGAAATCTTCATTTGATTCAAAATATCATCTCTTGATGAATAAATTGTATGTAGAAGGGTATCCTGTCTGCTTGCAGCTTTAACTGAATCCTCTGCTCGACTTTTCAAAGTATAAATTTGAACCATGTAAGCGCTTATTGCGGTGCCAAATGCAAAAAACATTGCAACACCTAACCAAATTGATATCATTTTTTTATTTGTTACTTCCATTATTAAGCCATTTCACCCTTAATTCCAAAATTTAAACCGTAACCCTGCAATAGGAATCATAAAAGTAGGCTAAATTAGAGGGAAAGTTCATCAATAAACGAAACACTTAAAAGATGTACGAACTAAAGCATGAATATAGTGATCGCAAGATAAGCCCATGGGGAGGAGTAAAATACTTGTACAAGACTTATACAAGCAGCGGAATACAAGGTTTTGTTCAACAGCTTGCTTTGCCACAACCGAACTCCAATAGAGGCTATGCTGCCTCAGAGTTGGTAGAAGGATTTATTACTAGTGTAGTTCTAGGATCAAAAAGATTAGAACATAGTGGAATGCTTCGAACAGATGAAGTGATAAAGGAGATTTGGGGCTGGAAAAAAGGCATGGCAAGTGCTAGTACATTTAGTAGGTTTTTTAGCAAGTTTTCCATTGAAAAGAATGATGAGATTTTTCCTCCATTGATGAAGTATATACTAAGCTTGGTGAAGCTACGATATTTAACTATTGATATTGATAGTACAGTAATTACTCGGTACGGAGAACAAGAGTTGGCGGTAAAAGGTTACAATCCTCAAAAAAGAGGAAGATCCTCTCATCACCCTATACTTGCATTTTGTGCTGAATTAAAGATGGTGGTCAATGCATGGATGAGAAGCGGAGATAGCCATGAGGTAACGGATATTGATAGGTTTTTGGAAGAATTATTTACCATAGTCGAACCTCAAAATATAGGCCTTATCCGTGGTGATTCAGGTTTTTATAGCAATAAGATAATGAATCAATTAGAAGAATTAGAACACCCCGTTCACTATATACTTAGAGGTAAGCTAACATCAAAAATGCAAGAGCAAAGAGCAAATCTTGGATATTAAAAGGTGGTATCATTTAAATGATCACAACTATGATATTTCATATGCCGATATAGACTATTCTGGTACCAAATGGGGGAAATCTAGAAGGGTGGTGATTGTCAGAACCATTAAAAAGGATGCCCCAAAAAACAAACAACTTTTTACCGAACTCGAAGAGTTTGATAAGTATGAATTTAAATGTTTTGTTACAAATACAACTATGTCAGCAATAGATGTTCATAAGAAATATAATGAAAGAGGAGATTGCGAAAACAGAATCAAAGAGCTCAAATATGATTTTGGCATGGAAGGGTTCTCATTGAAAAATTTTGGAGCCATGGAAGCTGCATTTAGGTTTGTAATGGTAGCGTACAATGTAATGGCTATTTTTAAACAAGCTATATTAGATAAAAAGGGATATAAATACTTGTCAACCATAAGGTTCCAATGCATTGCAATAGGAAGTTACCTAGTCAGGTCAGCTGGAAAATCAAAACTAATGCTAGGTGCAAAGGGAGAAAGAAAGCATTTTCTGGAACATATCTTTTCGAAATTTGAGACTATAAAGCCGCCTTATTCATTTTCTAATGCATGATTACGGTTAAAGTAAACTTCAATGGATTTTTATGTGTGTGGAAGGTCACACTTTCAACACTTTCGTCATTAACTTTTATATCCGGGACAATGAAAGGAACCTGAACAATTCTTTTTGATTCATTGAAATCAATATTCTTGAAGAAATCTTTTATTTGTTCATCTGAGGATTGATCATCTGGTAAATAGACGAATTCACCTTGATTTAATGATGAAGATCGACGAATCTTCTTTGGCTTTTTTGGATTCATAACAATATGTAATGTAATGATATAACTACAGCTCCAATAATGTACCAATAGATCTTTTTCATGGTAAGAATTTAAGAAAAACCGTACCATTTTTCGTACCATTGTGTTTTATATGAAACGAGCAAGATTTCATTTAGCGCATAGTAAAGATAATAGCTTCAGTTCGATATTTGCTCATTTGAGGTCCAGATGAAGTGGCTCACAAGGTGGGAGGAGATGACTTTTTAAAACTATGAATATTGATATCTTATTGATTGTCAATACTCTTTTTCACCACATGTGCCAATACGAACGTTATGTGCAATAATTGACCGTGAAAAAAGAGAAATTTATACCTGTTTTTATTGATGCTAAACCATCCGAGAATCTAGAGCCAGCAACTAGGAAGACCTTATGTTTTGTCGGCATCCTTTCAAATAGTATGAGCGGAATATCAAAATTGAAAGGGTATAAAAACACAGGAAAAGAATATAAAACAGAAAGTGCACAAAGAATAATTGATGCACTTAGCAACAAAGACTATAAAGTTGATGCCATTGGATTAGCAAGTAGAACTGATGGACAATTTGTTCAATGGGCTTGCGAAACAATTAATCGATTAAGAGAACGGTTGAAAGCTGAATGGGAAGTAATTGATAATGTACCAACACATTTAAAATGGAAAGGGAATAGACTTGACCGAGCCACAGTTCTTGGGCTCTCTACTTATGCTTCAATACTTCCGATAATTGCATTGCGAGCAGAGATTCTAACCAATAGTTTACCTATTAAGAAAATTAAACTATGTCTAGATAAGCTGCCAAACAATTTTTCATTAGGTATGGATTTAATGAAGGAATTTAAGGATGAACCAATGATTGCAGAAATGTGGAAAGAAAATATGAAACGTGGAGCAACATTTGAGGTAGGAATATTTGATAAGTGGCAAAAAATTCTAGGAAAATGGTCTCCAGCTAAGAAGCACCCTAATTCTATATTAGTTGATTGGTTTGCTGCAAGTTGTATGGCTAATATTAATCCTCAACAATTACAAGAAGAGGGAAATTACTCAATCAAAGAGATAGAAAAAATAGCTGAAATTTGGCGAGTTTCAAATTCAAAGAATATTTTAAATTTAGATGATAACGAATTGCTAGAAAAAATTAAAGCTCATAACACGGATAGTGCGAATAGAAACATTTGAGCAGTTAATAAACTTTGGTGCTGGCAGACAGTTTTCGGTTTCAAAAGCCCGCCAACGCAAAGCCCCATTCGTTATGTGCAACCCTATCCGGCACCCCCGCCTACTTCCATAAACTTGGGTTGAAAAATCCTAATAAAACTATTTGTTCCAGTTACACATGCATTACTATTTCAACAGTGGGTATTTAGCTTCCCAGTTGTAAGCACCCGAGCAAGTACCTATAAAAAGGTACTATATTTC
>JAYSTG010000491.1:0-3156 GCA_043719965.1 Saprospiraceae bacterium
GGCGAAGAACACGTTTTTTGGAATTGAATCGATATTGTAATTGAGCATCCAACTCACCGAAAGTGATATTCTCTTGATTATCCGTCAAACTAAATACACCGACTCGCACGGGTACGTATAACCTGAGATTGCGACTAAAGTCACGTAAATAACCAATTTCAAATCCACTATTGTATTGCCTGAAATTACCAATGTTTTTAATAGAGCCAGCATTAGTACTTTTATAATCAATAATAGCTCGTTTGAAGGAAATGCCATTGACTGCTTTGGATTCCAATTGTTCATCGGTTTTATTCATAGCAGTAGTATCTGAGACCGTACTCATATTGTCTTTTACAGTTTGAGCCTGCAGTGCAATAGACATGCCCAGAATGGCAAGAGTAAGTGCGACATGTTTCATATAAATAAATTTTAATTTATTGATTTTCAATGCTATAACAAATCTACGGGATAAACCCGACCAAAGGTACATCAAATTTTGAAATATAAAGAATATATTTAATACAAATATCATTGGTAGTCAAGCAGTTTAAAGATCGATTGCTATTAGTAAAAAATAATTATGATTCAATTTCTTCAAAAAAACCATTATCCATATCTTTTCTAACATTGTGCCAATCGAAATATCGACCATTCATGGATACATAAACTCCAGGTTTCAATGTTTGTACAAAAGCCAAAGCAGCCCCCAAATTAAAAAAACCATCCGAAGAATTGCCGAAAGCATAAGGAATCATTGCTCCAGTAAGTATGATGGTCTTATCCTGGATCTGAGCTTCGGCTATAGCAGTTGCAGTAGCTACCATTCTATCCGTGCCATGTGTCAGGATGATCTTATTATGCACACACCGTTTACAATTATGGATGATAATCTGACGATCATCCTCCGTCATCTTCAGACTATCGACCATCATCAAAGTCTTGATATCAATGTCCAGGACACATCGGCCTCGGTCAAACATTTGTTTCAGATGAGTGTCTTTAAAATACAATTCCCCCGTAATAAAATTATAATCTTTATCAAAGGTGCCTCCGGTGACATAGACTTGGATAGTTTCCATACCAGTTGATATCTTGGTTTAATTAAAAAAGAGGAAACAGTCGTTGACCTATTTCCTCTTCCAAACTAAACGAACTTTATGAATTTTATTTATACTGGAGCTTCATTCTTTACTAAAAGTTGAAATCCATTGCCATGAATATTGGCGATTTCAATCTCTGGATCATCTTTTAGATATTTTCTCAATTTGGTGACGAACACATCCATGCTGCGAGCAGTAAAATAATTGTCTTCTCCCCAAATCTTTGTAAGTGCTTCTGATCGAGTTAATACATCATTTTTATACATGCAAAATAATCGGAGCAAATGAGCTTCCTTTGGAGACAGTTTATCTTTTTTATGAGTCACCGTATTGGTTAATAAACGTACCGGATAATTAAAGTGGTATAATCCTATAGAAAACTCTTTGATCTCTTCTCTCGGGTCGGCAGCTTTTTTACTTCTTTTTAGGATAGCTTGAATCCGGAATAAGAGTTCCTCAGAATTAAATGGTTTAGAGATATAATCGTCTGCGCCATTCTTGAAACCCTCCAGGATGTCTTGTTTCAAATTCTTGGCCGTCAAAAATACTATAGGTACTTCTGCATCTCTTTGTCGTACTTCCTTGGCCAATGTAAAGCCATCTTTTTTAGGCATCATGACATCAAAGATGCATAAGTCAAAATGATCTTTTCTGAAGGCTTCATACCCTTCCTGGCCATCTGAGGCGAGAGTCACTTCAAAGTCATGCATTTCCAGGTAAGATCTCAAAACATCACCGAAGTTTTGATCGTCTTCAACTAAAAGGATTTTGTTGTTCGTTTTTACCATAGGGATTTAATTTAATTATACAATGTTAACGTTTAAATCCTGAAATAAATTTTAACGAAAAGTGAAATTTTAACAATTGAGGGATAAGATACTTGAATTATTAAAAAAAATATTTATTAATATATTATTAATCAATGTGTTAACTCTTAAAATGGGGCGTAAAATTTATTTACTTAATGAAATTCAAATAAGAATTAACTTAGTTTTTATGTTGTTTTTTTGGGAAATATAACACAAAAGTACTGCCTTTTCCAATGGTGCTTTTGACCTGAATGTTGCCTTGGTGAGCGTCGACCATCACTTTTACATAACTCAGGCCTAGACCAAACCCTTTTACATCGTGTAGGTTGCCGGTAGAAACTCGATAAAATTTTTCAAAAATCTGTTTTTGATTCTCCCTGCTGATGCCGATACCATTGTCTTCAATGCTGATTTCAATACCATGATTGACCTTGCGAGTCCTTACCTGGATCACTGGACTTCCGGGCGTATATTTATTGGCATTATCCAGAAGATTATATAGTATATTGGAAATATGAGTCATATCGCCTTCTATCACAGGATCTGATGCACTCAAGGTCATTTCTAGGTTACCTTTCTTTCCTTTGATTTGTAGGTTTACATGTTCTGAAATACTGTGTAGCAGATCATGGATATTAATATCAGAAAGTTTTAATTGGAGGTCTTTTTTTTCAAGCTGGGCCATCTGTAAGACTTTTTCGACTTGTCCGAGCATTCTTTTATTTTCCTGGCCTATAATTTTTGTGAAGCGTTGTACTTTTTCCGGATTAGAAATGATCGATGGATTATTGATAGAATCTGTGGCTAAAGAAATGGTCGCAATGGGTGTTTTAAATTCATGGGTCATATTATTGATAAAATCATTCTTCATATCAGACACTTTTTTCTGCCGTTGAATGACATAGATCGTGTAGGCAAATGTGGCCAGTATGAGCACCGTAAAAATCAACGAACCCAATACGGCAGGGATCAACGAAGCCCAGATGATCTGTTTCCTGTAGGGTAAATAGAGGAAGAGCTTTCCCTCCCATTGATTTTTATTCTCAAAGATTTTAATAGTATAAGGGGTTGTAAATAATCCTCTTTTTAAACCACTTTTAGACATCGAGCTCGACATCAGGCTGACTGTAAAACTATTGTCAATGACTACAAATCCAGAGTCTCGTTCTGAATAGATGCCGTAGTGATATTCTGGTCGATCTCCCAATTTATGAACCGCTTTTTTTATTGAAGAATCGATTTGAATTAAACCTCTACGATTTCCC
>JAYSTG010000492.1:0-8618 GCA_043719965.1 Saprospiraceae bacterium
TTTTTTTGTTACTTTTTTTGCGGAAAAAAAAGTAAGACAAAATCAATTAACCCGTGTTTGTATTTTAGATAATTTACCCACTAAATACAGCGAAGAGCCCATATTTCTATTGAAAGCCGGTAACTTATAAAAGATAAAGGCTTTTTCCAATATATCTAGATATTTTTCTACGGTAGTAGGTTCTAAGCCGCCAACCAATTTTGAAAGCTCGTGATATCGCACTTCATTTCCAATTTGAAAGGCAATGGCTTGGAGGAGTTTTGGGATCAAGGAAGCTTTACGAATACCATCTATATTTAAAACATCTTTGTATAAATAACTATTTGATAACTCTATTAATACTTCTTTTTCTTTACCTGGATTGTTTAATATTTCCGGATAACTACCATAGACCATCCTATGATTTAATGACCTTTTCTCTTCTAACAGTGAATTGGTTTTCACCAATTCCATAAAACTAATAGGATATAAGTATAGTTCACGTTTTCTTCCAGTCAATGGTCGTTAATCTTATCTTGAAGATCAAAAGAGGAGGACCCAGTAGCAATGACCTGTAGTTCTGGAAAAGTGTCATGTAATAGTTTTAGTTTTTTACCTATGTGAGGAACCTGTTGTGCTTCATCTATGATTACTAATTTATTTCCTTTCCCTATTAATTGCATCAATCTTGTACTAGTACCAGCTTCTGTGAGCTCTTTCAAGATATCTGCTTCATCAGTATTAAGCCAAAAGGAGGGTACTTTAAGGGCTGACAAACCTTGCCTCAATAAAGATGTTTTTCCAACTTGTCTTGTTCCCAAAATAATTATAACCTTGCCTTTAAAGCAATTATCTAATGACGCTAGTGTATAACTCTGTGGTTATCTGCAAATTATTATAATTTTTTATTTCAAGGTAATGATTATTCACAAAATAGGGGCTTGTTTTTATGATTACAATCAATAAAATAGGCTTATTTTTATGATTATAATCAATAAATCAGGCTGTTTTGTAATTAAAATCCATATTTGGTTAAAATTGCTTTTTAGCAAGATCTCTTGTTATACTTGCTTCAAATGTAAAACCCTTTCAATCACCTGTCTATTTAAATCAAATTTTTTCACGGAATTCAGACCCAGGATCCCTATTGAAGCAAGTAATTTTTCGTCCATACTCAAATCATTTTTTGGTAAATAATGATCCGCTACCTCTATTAAACAATCCTGTGGAATCAGTCCTATCAACTCAGTTCCGAATACTTCGGTGCCATAAGCCTGTGCCAGTTTCTTACAAGTATCAAAGACAATATGCAATGGAGTCACATCGATATCTTCCAGATTGGTCGATACTTGAGCGCACTTAAATTCCGGCATATACCAGCCGATCGCACGTACTGCCCGGAGTCCTCCATCTTTTTCTCTCAAGCGTCTGGCAATCCGCTTAGCAATAAAGGCATCTTCTGTCTTGAGATTGATATTGTATGCGATTAAGATTTTCCTCGCCCCTATGATCAAAGCTCCTGATTTTTCATTCATTATACTGGGTCCAAAATCCGGTCTTCCTGCGGGTGTAATTAATTTTTCTGCCAAACCTTCATATTCGCCAGACCTTATATCTGATAATTTTTTATGCTCTGGCCGGATAGCTGATTGATTGTACAAATAGGTGGGAATGGAAAATTCTGTAGCCACGCGTCGGGCCACCTGGATTGAACAATCTATAGTTTCTTGCATCGTTACGTTGAGCAAGGGGACAAAGGGAAATACATCTATAGCTCCTATCCTGGGGTGTGCTCCATGATGAAATCTCATATCGATGTGTAAGGTGGCTGTTAAGATGCTTCGATAAGCAGCTTCCATACATGCGGATGGGTAGCCTGCATAGGTGATCACGGTGCGATTTGTATCATATCCCATATCGATATGAAGGATTTTTACACCTGGCACGGAATCTATACTTTGAACGATAGCATCGATCGTAGATTGATTTCGACCTTCACTGAAATTAGGTACACACTCTATGATCGGACCTTCACCCATTAAATTGACTATTTATGATATACTCCAGTATATGTACTCCCCTGGTAAGCTCCCCAGGGCAATTTATTTTTGATCGGTATCTTAGTACTAATACGATGTATTTGCATTCCATCAAAGGTATAGGTATGTCTTAGATTGGTACTGTGCACATAGATGATGTCCAGATATCCATCTCGATCTAAGTCTCCTGCCCAGGGCGTGGATGACACATTATTCCCATTAAACGTTTCACCAATCTGAAACACTTCATTGGTTTTAAAATCGATTACGGCCAACATATTATAAAAGAACTTTTGAAAGCCATTTTTAATTTCCTGAATATTGACACTCATCAGGACTTCATCTTTCCCATCGTCATCCCAGTCCACAGCTATAGGCGAACTGTTTTGATAAAACCCCAATGAATCTATAAATTGAATCTCTCCTTTCTTTCCATCGGCCATAAACTGTGTACTCCAGTCCAACTTGGGCCACGACCCCATAGCATAGGAAGCAAACAAATCCGGGATAGAATCACTATTGAATAATCCTATGGCCATCGAACCATACGTTTCTGTGTCTGGTCGTTCGATCTCCCACAGTTTATTATAGGTAAGCCCATCGAATGCCATCATCCGACCATTGACAGCATTTACGATCAGATCGTGGATACCATCGGCAGTGATATCTGCTCTGGCTGCGGGACCTATATATCCTCTATCGGCTGTGCTGTCTAATACGATCGCTTCCGACAAATCACCTTTTCGTACCTGTGATAATAAACCACGATAGAGATGACCACCTATAGTCTCCCCGCCGGTGCCGAATACAATTTCATAATCTTTAAGATCTTTGGTAGGGTTCACTGTGATAGACATATATGTTTCCTTACCATCAGGCATCTTAGCTAATTTTAATACATCACCTTTTTTAGAACTCATAATCATAAGATATCCCGCTTTTCGATTAGGATCATAAGCTGCAACTTTCACATCACCACCATTCGATACTATGATATCCATCAATCCGTCACCATCTTCATCCGGTATCCACTGAGGATTGTAAAAGTTAAAGTAGTCATGCTTTCTATTAACCACACTCTTTGGATTAAATCGCCATAACACCTTGCCGGAATATCCGCTAATCATAATGAGTTCACTAGATCTACCCGGGATGAGAATATCAGGATGACCATCCTGATCAATGTCTTGAAATATGGCAGACCCAAACATCTGATCTGAAGCCCAAACATGCCATAACATGCGACCGGATTTGCCATCTAATGCAATGACCGCTGAATCACAAGCTTGAAACTCCAATCTTCCAGCTCCTAAGATGATATCTGAGGTACCATCGCCATTAAGATCGGCTACCCTGGTAGAGGAGAAAGTACCCAGGCCGGGGATCGTAGCATGCCAACCTGACTGGGCGGCATGGAAATGATAGTGAAAAAATAAAATGTAGAGCAATAAAATAATTCTCAAATGACTTTAGATTATTCAAGGATAAAGATACAGGAATGCAAGAGTCAAATAAGAAAATATAAAGGGGTTAAAAAAAATCTTGACAAGTCAAAAAAAATCAATTTACTTTGTATTTCAAAGTACTTTTTATGCTTAAAGATCAAGATCCCTTAACTGCTCTCCATGAAATTAAAAACATGATGGAAAAAAGCAGTCGTTTCATCAGTCTGAGTGGATGGAGTGGAGTTGCGGCAGGCATCATAGCCTTAGGAGGAGTCTATCTGGCAAATAAAGTGATCCTCGAAAGTCCCCAATACGATACCGATTACAGCGCAGCATCCATGCAACAATATTTAGGGTCAAAACTGTTTTATATTGCTATATCGACTTTGATCTTAGCCATGATAACTGGGATTGTATTTACCTATTTTAAAACCCGAAAACTGAATCTACCCTTATGGGATCATTCCAGTCGAAGATTATTGATCAATCTGTTTTTGCCCTTACTAGCAGGCGGATTTTATTTATTAAAGATTATAGACCTGGGTTACACCGGAATGATAGCTCCAGGTTGCCTGATTTTTTATGGCATTGCACTGGTACATGCCAGTAAATATACGCTAGGTGATATTCGATATCTTGGCATAGTTGAGATCGTATTAGGGTTGATCAATCTGCTATTCTTGGGAAAGGGCTTATACTTTTGGGCGCTTGGTTTTGGGTTTGCACATATCGTGTATGGTCTTTTTATGTGGAACAAATACGATAAAAAAGCTTAATGAAAAACCCTATACTTCAACTCAATAAAATATTTGATAGCCGGGTGCGCCTGGGTATCATGGGTAGTTTATTGGTCAATGAAGATATCAATTTCAACCAATTAAAAGAATTGACCGATGTCACGGATGGTAATCTGGCTTCTCATTTAAAAACACTTGAACAACATCATTACATCAAAGTAAAAAAAGGTTTTATTGGCAGAAAAACAAATACGATATATACTGCTACCCTTTTAGGCGAGAAAGCTTTCAAACTACATCTGGATGCTTTGGAGAAACTAATTCAGAATATGAAATTGTAAAAAAAATATGATTGTATAATAAAAAACTAAATAATTATGGAAAGTGTATTATCCTTTTTACAAGCCAATCGACTTACAATCCGAGGCATGATGGTCGGATTTATCATATTGGTCTTAATGATTCCAATGGCTCAGATCTCTGAGCTGGTACGAGAGCGGCAAGATCGCCAGCGACAGGTCAGCGCCGAAGTCAGCAACCGATGGGCTTCCAATCAAACGATCAATGGCCCTATATTGATTATTCCCTATCTCGAACTTTCACCGGATCAAAAAAACATGTTTAAAAAACTAGCTTATTTTTTGCCTGCAGAATTGGATTTTGATGTAAAAGTGACACCACAGATTAGACATCGAAGTATTTATAAAATCATCGTCTATCAATCTGAAGTCATGATCAAAGGCCGATTTGACAGTTTGAATTTGGATAGATTAAATCTTGCTGAATCAAGCATATTATGGAACGAAGCATCCTTATGTTTGGGATTAAGTGACTTTAGGGGTATAGAGGAGCAAGTGCAACTAAAATGGGACGGGCAGACCCATTCGTTTGAGTCTGGAGCGGCTACAAATGATATCGTGGAAAATGGTCTGAAAATAAACCTACCTTATCGTGAACTTAAATCAAAACCGCATACTTTTTCTATTCAGATGCATATCAAAGGCTCACAAAATCTCTCCTTTGTGCCTTCAGGCAAAACCACTCAAGTCCATATGCAATCTACCTGGCCGGACCCATCCTTTACAGGTTCTTTTTTACCCGGTGATCAGGCCAAGATTACAGCTGCTGGATTTGAAGCCAATTGGAAGGTATTGGATTTAAATAGGAATTTTCCACAACAATTCAAAGATACCAAGTACGATGTACTCTCCTCGTCTTTTGGAGTAGACTTTCTGCAAGGATCTGATCACTATTCAAAAACGACCCGATCAGTAAAATATGCCCTGCTTTTTATTGGTCTTACTTTGGCATTGTATTATTTTATTGAAATATTTCAAAAGAAAAGAGTCCATGCTTTTCAATATGTGTTGGTCGGTCTGTCGCTGTGTATATTTTATACTTTATTATTATCCGTCTCCGAATATATTCCTTTTGATGGCTCCTATTTGATTGTATCGATGGCCATCATCATTATGGTCTATCTGTATACGGGATCTGTGTTTGGAAGCAGAAGAATTGCGGGGATATTTAGCGGTATATTGGCTTTACTATATGGTTTTATCTATGTATTGATTCAACTTCAAGATTGGGCGCTGCTATTGGGTAGTATAGGATTGTTCGTGATTTTAGCATTGGTGATGTATTATTCTAGAAAGCTGGACTTATCATGAAGTACAGATACTAGTAGTTGGCCGTAATTTCTTTTATTTCATTTGCAGGTATTCTAAGCCCTTGTTCTTGTGTAAAATAAGGATGGAATCCGGTATGTAATAAAAAAGTACAAATTTGAGATCCGTTGACTCTTCAAATTTTCGCTTAATACATGATGCCCAAGTAAAGATTAATAACACTTTCGAATTAAAATCAATTTCTAAATTTCATTTTTTTGGCTTCTCGTATTTCCAATTTCTTCCTTTACCTTCGGCTATCCATTCTATAGCATTTGCGATACGTGTATTGCGGGTTAACTCTGATTTAGCGTCATCGATCCACATATTATATTCCTTCTGAAATGAATAGGATGAAGCATTAAAAAAATTTTGTGCGGTTTTATTTTGGGCTAAGGCCTTGACTAACGCTGGATTTAATTTCAAGTCCTCTTTCTCTGTTTTAACGGGTTTGGCACGAGGTGTCTTAATACCGGCTGCATTGAGCTTACCGGCTTCTTTGATTATTTTTATCATTGCCTTGTCTGCGGGCAGGTTCTTTAAAGAGGTAATCCGCCCAAGGTGACCCATAGCAGATCGGTCCGTAATCTCTAATATGCCTACTGCAGATTTAATAAGTTCAGCTTTCCACAATACAAAAGTACAATGATGCTTGAAAGCGGCCATAGAGCATAGGATAGTATCATGGTAATCGAAATGAGGAAAGCTCCATTTCATAGTTTCTTTCACATCCGGACATGCAAGGTGTACTAGCTTCCGCAGCTGTTGAAGAATGGGAATGGCAAAGACTTCTGCTTTGCTGATATACGCATCAATTCGAGGGTCTGTATTCGCCATTTTTATAGAAAATTAATCTAAACGCATTAAATTTTTTGATAGTTTGTTTCAAATGTAAAATTTTCGTAATATATTTACCCTTCTAAATTTAAATCATTATGGCAAAGACAAAAGACACTAAAAAGGAAACTAAAAAAGCTCCTGCAAAATCTCTTAAAGAGAAGCGAGCTGAGAAAAAAGCTAAAAAAGGCTAAGAAAAGCACGAGTTACGATATTAAGAGCTTGCTATTATGGTTAGCTCTTTTTATCGTAACTCGACTTTTGTGTTTTTTTAGGTATCAACGTACTGCTTCATTTACAATAGTCCATCATTCCTTTAGGAATTTCTTCACCCCAAACCCGTTTTCTCCCATTACCCTCACCAGGTAAGTTCCAACGTTCAAATCACGGATATCGATTTTATTACCCGGGCTATAACTCGTTTCATACATCAAACGCCCTTGAATATCAAATATTCTTATCAAGGACGCTTTATCTATACCGCTCAAGATAATATGCTCGGATGTAGGGTTGGGTGATAGTTTTATTTTATTGCTCCATGTATCATGATATGCTGATATTACATCTTTTACTTCTTCCACTTTAATACTCGCAATCGATATCTTGGCAATTTTAGAGCCGAGATCAAACACAATACAAGCTAAATCATCTGTAGCAGAAGTCATCTGAAAGCTATAGATATACTCAGTAAGTGAAGGGGTGTTTTATTGCACTTTTGATTTAGGTAAAAACTTTATATATTCAGAGTACTTTTGTTGAATCGAATCTATTTCAGTTTTAGATTTTGCTTTTTTTAGTTCTTTCAAAATCTGAGATTCAATTTTAGAATATTCTATTTGTTCCAAATTAGCTTTTTGAGTTTCTTCAAGGCCTGATATAAAATCATCTATATTAGCTTCTAAAATTTTTTTCTTATTTAAATCACTAATAGTGCCGCTAATGATTTCGGCTTTGCTGTTTTTTAGAAATTGATAAAATTCATCATTTTTTACATCATACCGCTCAGATATCACTAAGATTTGATCAATCTTTGAAATCAAATGTTGATCTGTTTCAAAGTTATTCTGACAATTGCATAAAAAAAGTGAGATTATCATCAAGCATTTAAAATTTTTCATAATATTTTATTTTTAAAGTAATGAGAGTAATGAGTTAAATTTTAATAAAAGCAACACCTACATCCAGGATAGAAATAAGAAAGGCTTCCAAACACTCTTGATGAAACTGGAAAATTCAAAAAATAATGCGTTGCAGACCCGCCATATCGAACTACAAATGATGAGTATGACTTGGAAGAAACATAGCAATAGGTATCACTAAGAACTGTGTTGGGCGCATACCCTATATTCATCCACGCTTCAAAATCGCAAAAATTTAGACCACAAAGAACTAAGGAATTTCCAGTCCTGTTAACTGCTTCCATTTGACTATTGCTATGACTGTAATACCAAACCGTTATCGGTGCACTAAAAACATAATCGACAATTTGTCCCCCAGAACATGGGAACATTTTAGATGGTATAAATAGTATTAACCATATTATTATCGTAATCTTCTTTTTTTTCATAATAAAAAATTTAAGTAGATACGATATCATTAACGAATATATATTAAGTTTGGTTCATCATTGAACATGAATAATACCTCAAATGATAACATTAAAAAACTTTATAGATGCATTCTGCATAATGTTAATACAAAATATAATTTGATAACTAATTAAGAATGAAATGGTTATATTTGAGATAGCCTTAATTAAGTTATCTAATAAATTATTTTTAAACTGTCGATATCTCGTCTGTTTAATTATTTTTGGGCCTGCCTTTTTCATCTGAATTTATAAAAATTCCACCCCCTAGCCACCTCAAAAGGGAGGAAATGCCATCGTTTCTGATTTGGTGCGTTGAGGTATTT